>NZ_NHNG01000535.1:0-765 GCF_002287155.1 Arsenophonus sp. ENCA | reverse complement strand
CACGCTTTTTGTCCGTGTATTACCAGCTTCAAAAGGAATATCCAGCTACTGTGCCTTTTGGGCACAGCCTATCAGTACCTTTAGCTGTTTCTAGATGACGACGTTTATTTAACAGTTCACATAAGTTAACCATACCATCAAGCCTAGCATGCAAGCCGTATTGGTACTCACAGCTCTTACTACATTGTCCCAACCGCTTCAGACAAGTTAGTTACCTATCTCGCCTGGGTTAGTAGGCTACCGTTGACGGAACAACGGGCTTTGTCAGTGTGTTATTCTACAAGCAAAGCAATTCTCTAAGCGACTTCATGTCGCACTAAAATAATCTGGCCAAAATAATCCTTTTATCAAACTGATTACTTTGCTACAGAAATGGCAATCCCGGCCAGAGCTTGCCCGCCAACAATTAAAAGAGCATGATATTGATGAAGGTTGGTTAAATGACTATTTGTATAAAAATCGAAAGGTTAAATATACCAATCGGCGAGGTGAGACGCCATTATTACCCAATATCGATAATGTATTTAAAGATCAGAACAAACAAATTGCTCAGCTGACCGAACAGATAGAAAAGATCTTGCTACCTCAGTCCTTTAACTCACTTAGGAACGAAGAACAAATTTTTATTCAACAGTCTGACATTCAACTGATGGAGGTCAAATTTGATGCTACTGATAGTTTCAATAGTGTTCCGCTACCGCCATCTGCAAGACAAGGAATAAGGAATTCAGATGAATTTGTCACCCGCGTACCTGAATCGATCGA
>NZ_NHNG01000077.1:0-3985 GCF_002287155.1 Arsenophonus sp. ENCA | reverse complement strand
GAGCACATACTTAATACTCGGGGACGAAAATCGTTGGGCTATTTTTCTCCAAATGAAGTATTTTTAGCTCATCTAATGGCTGCATAACGTTTTATGGGTTTGTTGCGTTTCGACTGGGAATGGGCCTTGATAGCATATAAAAATTTATATCTTATTGAATATTATATATTTAATGACATTTAGAGGAATGTATGAGTTCAAATAATATTGCCAATCCAGGCCCATTAGGTTTGATGGGTTTTGGTATGACAACAATTTTATTAAATATTCACAATGCGGGATTTTTTCCATTAACTTCAGTAATACTAAGTATGGGTATCTTCTATGGTGGTATTGCCCAGATTATTGCCGGTATTTTTGAATATAAAAAAGGAAATACCTTTGCCGCAACGGCATTCTCATCTTATGGCTTGTTTTGGCTCAGCTTAGTTGGTTTATTAATGCTGCCTGAAATAGCGTCGGTGCAAGTAACATCCGCAGATTTTCTGGCAGTTTACTTGGCATTGTGGGGTATCTTTACCTTATTTATGTTTGTTGGCACGTTAAAGGCTAATCGCGCACTACAATTCGTTTTTGCTAGTCTGACCGTACTTTTTGCGCTGTTAGCAATCGGTAATATGTATGGAAATCAAACCATTCTTACTATTGCTGGTTACGAAGGTATCATTTGCGGCGCCAGCGCTTTTTACCTTGCTATGGCAGAAGTCATTAATGAACAATTTGGCCGTACCATATTACCTATTGGTAATAGATCTTAAACAGCATCCTGCCACATTAATAAAGCAGTATAAAACTGCTTTATTAAAACACTATTCTATCCGTCATCATGACGACAATAGAGAAATTTTGGCTTCAAAATTGACACTAATTGATGGCAGCGCAATTTAACAGCGGCTTTAATTATTACTAAAGTTATTTTCTAATGCCAAAAATAGCCAGACTGATCCATTTTATCGCATGGCTGATTTAGGTCTAAATGCTTTAATCACGTTGGGATCGGTTTCAACATAGGGACCCTCTAGTAATTGGATACAGTAAGGCACGCTAGCGAAAATTCCGGCAACAATTTCACGTCCCTGTTTATCTTTTAAACCGGCTAATGTTTCTGTAATTGATTTTGGTTGTCCAGGTAAATTCAAAATCAATGTTTGCTTGCGGATCACGCCAACTTGGCGTGAGAGGATCGCCGTTGGCACAAAATGCAAACTAATTTGCCGCATTTGTTCACCAAAACCAGGCATTTGCCGATCAGCAATCGCCAGTGTCGCATCCGGTGTTACGTCACGTAGCGGTGGGCTAGTGCCACCGGTGGTTAAAATTAAATGACAAGCAAATTCATCAACCAGCTCATAGAGTGTAAGTTCAATAATTTTTTGTTCATCAGGGATCAAACGTGGCTCAACCGTAAAAGGGGTTTTTAGTGCCATTGAAAGCCAGTTTTTAAGTGCAGGGATCCCCTGATCTTGATAAATTTCATTGGCTGCCCGATCTGAAACAGAAACCAAACCTATGAGCAATTTATCCATGAGATCCTCAAATTCGATATTGAAAACAAGATGTTTAATACTAAATCTATTCAACTTATGCTGTAGCGATACAAAGGCAAATAATATTGTTTACTGCCCTTGAGCACAATCAGACCAGCAAGTAAAAACAAAAAGCCCAGTAAGATAACCTACTAGGCTTTTAGGTTATAACAGAGAAATATTAATTACAGCTGCTGCGCAACCATTTTTTGCAATTTTTCCTGATCAATAGCAAATTTACGAATACCATCAGCCAGTTTATCCGTTGCCATGGCATCTGCATGATGTTGCCAATAGAATTCTGCTTCTGTCATCGGCTTAGGCGGTGACTGAATTTGACCATTAAATGCCAATTTGCGGGGCACTTCGCCTTGGGCCTCAGAAAGCTCTTTAAGTAATGCCGGAGAAATTGTTAAACGATCACAGCCTGCCAGTTGTAAAATTTCACCGCTATTGCGGAAACTTGCCCCCATGACAACCGTTTTATAGTCGTGCTGCTTATAATAATTGTAAATTTGTGTGACAGAAATAACGCCAGGATCTTCTTGTGGCGCATACTCTTTTGTATCGGTATTTGCTTTATACCAATCAAGAATACGGCCGACAAAAGGTGAAATCAGATAAACGCCAGCCTCAGCACAAGCTCGTGCCTGAGCAAAAGAGAATAATAGCGTTAGATTACAGTTAATACCCTCTTTTTCCAATTGTTCCGCCGCGCGGATCCCTTGCCAGGTTGAAGCCAATTTTATCAAAATACGCTCATTTTTAATGCCGGCACGATTATAAAGCTCAATAATATGCCGCGCTTTATTAATACAGGCTTCGGTATCATAGGAAAGGCGCGCATCAACTTCCGTTGAAATTCTTCCGGGAATTAATTGCAGGATTTCTAACCCAATATTAACAGCCAATTTATCACACGCATCAATAATTTGTTGCTCACGTGATTGACTTTGTTGCCGCGCCCATGAGATCGCTTCATCAATGAGTGGCTGATATTCTGGGATCTGAGCCGCATTAAGCATCAAAGAAGGGTTAGTTGTTGCATCTTCAGGTTTATAAAGCTTTATTGCGCTTATATCACCTGTATCTGCTACAACCGTCGTTATTTTTCGTAAAGAGGTTAATTTATCGGTCATTTTTTAATCCCGTTGTTATTGAGATGAAGCCAAGGCTCAAAATCCTATCCTGCTGTGATAATATCATTCATTGATATTACAACAAATAAATTCACCCCCATTTTTTTGTTGTCGATAACAAATTTTGTTAGCTTATTTTCACACCCTACTATCGTTTAAATAGCAATAATTAACGTTAAATGCTACAAATAAGCCTAATGATAGCCATTTACTATTTTGATTAAAGTTGTTTATTTATGAATTTTACTAGGTATTAATTATGCTTATCACGATTTCACCTGCCAAAACACTTGATTATGAAAGTCCGCTTGTCACCACAGAATATAGTCAGCCAACCCTGTTATCACAGGCTGAGCAATTGATTCAGATATGTCGTAAACTGACACCGGCGGAAATTGCCAGTCTAATGCATATTAGTGATAAATTAGCCGGTTTAAATGCAGCGCGTTTTGGACAGTGGCATGCTAATTTTACCCCAGAAAATGCCCGACCTGCTATTTTAGCTTTTAAAGGTGACGTCTATACCGGCCTGCAAGCGGAAAATTTTAAGCCAAAAGATTTCACCTTTGCCCAAAAACATCTTCGTATTCTATCAGGCTTATACGGTGTATTACGGCCACTTGATCTGATGCAACCTTACCGATTGGAAATGGGAACTAAACTTAATAATAAACAAGAAAAAGATCTTTATGCCTTTTGGCGGGATATCATTACTGAAAATCTTAATCAGGCCTTAAGCAAGCAAGGTGATAATATTCTGATTAACTTAGCTTCAGATGAATATTTTAATGCCGTTAATAGCAAAAAACTGGATGCTTATATTGTGAAACCTATTTTTCTAGATGAAAAACAGGGGAAATATAAAGTCATCAGTTTCTATGCGAAAAAAGCGCGCGGATTAATGAGTCGCTTTATTATTCAAAATCAACTAAAAAATATTGAACAACTGACTGAATTTAACTTAGCCGGTTATCAATTTGATAACGCTGCTTCCAAAGATAATCAGCTAGTGTTTAAACGATCACAACATGGTTAACAATGGAAGCTAACGCTTCCATTTCAGATCATTGTTATTAAGTCGCATGCATAAATAAAAATTTACGCAACAAAGCAAAATCAGCAGGTAATTGATGGGAAAATATCGGTAAATTAGCTCGTTTTGCTAAAGCAGCTGGTAATGGTAATGTTTTAGCAAGAATACGATCGACACTCTGTTTAAATTTTGCTGGATGTGCGGTACTTAAGAACAGCCCATATTCATCATCTTGCAACTGATCACGTAAAATACGATAAGCAACTGCGCTATGTGGCTCAGATATA
>NZ_NHNG01000512.1:0-4014 GCF_002287155.1 Arsenophonus sp. ENCA | reverse complement strand
ACTTGTCGATCGTCTGTTGGTGATACTGGTTTGCAAAGAGGTCATTCTTAATGGCGCTGCGTTTCTTCATGGTGGTTAGCTCAGTAGACCAGCTTCCGATAACTTTATCAGCAAAATCAAACTCGGCTTAGGTTTTTCGAGGTGCCCTTAAGCTGAATTTTTTTATTATTTTTATTTACGCCTGCCATACGACACACCATCATAAACTTTTACCATTATCTATAAAACTAACCAACATTATCAGAAAAAATAAAAACCATGACAGCAACATAAAGATAATGCAGCGGAAGCGCTAAAAAATAGCGCAATTCCTTATACATTTATCGCACTGTGCACTAGTAATTACGTTCTTAATCCTCGTCCTTTTTCAATTAAGTACCAAGTTATAGCATATAAGATAACAATGAAAATCACTAACACCGATAAGGTAATAGATAATTCAACATCGCTAATGCCAAGAAATCCATAACGTAACCCACTGATCATATAGACAATCGGATTAAGCTTAGATACCATTTGCCAAAATTCAGGCAAAAGTGACAAAGAATAAAAAACACCACCTAAATACGTTAATGGTGTTAAGACAAAGGTAGTAATAATACTAATATCATCGAATGTTTTGGCAAATATCGCGTTCACCAATCCAGCTAATGAGAATAAAATTGCTGTCATTAATACAGTAATAATTACCACCCATAATGAATAAATATGTAATGGGACAAAAAAGAGCGAAACCAG
Organism: Arsenophonus sp. ENCA; assembly: GCF_002287155.1. Taxonomy (NCBI): domain Bacteria; kingdom Pseudomonadati; phylum Pseudomonadota; class Gammaproteobacteria; order Enterobacterales; family Morganellaceae; genus Arsenophonus; species Arsenophonus sp. ENCA. Next base: position 3,276 of record NZ_NHNG01000512.1, on the reverse strand, counting down.
AGTGACCAAAAAACCAACCAATACCCCTCTAGCAACCCCACCGCCAACAAAACCAATTATCACAATATGGGTAGGAACTGGTGCAACCAGCAACTCTTCAATGCTTTTTTGGAATTTTGCACCAAAAAAAGAAGAGCAAACATTAGCATAAGCGTTAGTGATCACCGACATCATAATCAAGCCAGGAACAATAAACTGCATGTAATTCACGCCATCCATATTGCCAATTCTTGAACCAATTAAACTACCAAAGATAATAAAATAGAGTGACATAGTGATCACTGGTGGTAGTAAAGTTTGTACCCAAATACGCGCAAAACGTGTTATTTCTTTGATCCAGATGGTTTTCATCGCCACCCAGTAGAGGTGAGTCATCTATTTTCCCCTTGCTTTATCGATAGTGGATGCTGTTTATTCATTAAACCAACAAATAATTCCTCCAAACGATTTACCTTATTACGCATACTGGTTATCTGTATTCCTTGCTCAGAAAATTGGCTAAATAAACCATTCAGGCCTTGATCTCGAAATACATCGACTTCTAGTGTTGAAGTATCCACCAACCTGAATTTATAACCATCTAATGTAGGAATAGGACTCTTTGGCGCCAAATCAAAAATAAACGTCTCTGACTCCAACTGATTGAGTAGTTTTTTCATACTAGTATTCTCAATCAATTCTCCATATTGAATAATACCAATATTACGACATAACATTTCCGCTTCTTCCAGATAATGGGTCGTTAAAATAATGGTGGTGCCTTGCGCATTTAAAGTCTTTAAAAAACTCCACATTGAACGGCGCAGCTCAATATCGACCCCTGCGGTTGGCTCATCCAAAATTAATAACTTTGGTTGATGCATTAATGCGCGAGCAATCATTAAACGCCGTTTCATGCCACCGGAGAGATCTCGCGCAGGCTCATTACGTTTATTCCACAAAGCCAGTTGAGAAAGATACATTTCTGCCCGAGACAAGGCTAAGGAACGCGGAACCCCATAATAACCTGCTTGATTCAGCACTATCTGTAATACCGTTTCAAACGGATTAAAATTAAACTCTTGTGGCACTAGTCCCAATTGACGCTTAACATTCACCACGTCTTTATCGAGATCATAACCAAACACTCTCACTTTACCGCTCGTTTCATTGACTAATGAACTGATAATACCAATTGTCGTTGACTTACCCGCACCATTAGGTCCTAATAAGGCATAAAAATCACCTACCTCAACCTGTAAATCAATGCCGGTTAATGCTTTCACACCACCAGGATAGGTTTTTGTAAGCTGAAGCAGTTCTAAAGCATAAGTCATAAAAAACCTTTCTTATCTATTTTTATTCCATACATGATAATAAATCACACCATTAGCAATCTTTTTCAATTAAACTATAACTAACAGCTAGTAAATATTAAAAAATAAATTGATCTTGTATATGATTATTATCGCAGTTAAACATAACTAATCCACGTGAATTATGATGAAAAAAATTAAACAACTGTTTGAAAACAATCTACAGTGGTCAGAATCAGTAACCAAAGAAAATCCCTCTTTATTTAAAGAATTAGCAAAATTTCAAAATCCACATTTTCTGTGGATAGGCTGCTCTGACAGCCGGGTTCCGGCCGAAAAATTAATTAAAGCAGCACCAGGCGATCTATTTGTCCATCGCAATGTCGCTAATTTGGTGATACATACTGATTTAAATTGCCTATCTGTTATCCAATATGCTGTTGACGTACTAAAGGTTGAACACATTATCATTTGTGGTCACTATGGTTGTGGTGGTATTGAAGCTGCAATTGATAATACTGAACAGGGCCTAATTAATAACTGGCTACTGCATGTGCGTGATATCTTGTTTAAACATAGCTCAATTTTAGGTGAACTGGCTCCGCAAGAACGGGCAAATCGTTTATGTGAACTCAATGTCATCGAGCAAGTTTATAATCTTGGTCATTCAACAATAATACAATCTGCCTGGCGACGCAGCCAAAATGTCATCATTCATGGCTGGGTCTATGGTATAAATAATGGCAGAGTCAATGATCTTGATGTCACGGCTATTAGCCGTGAACAACTTGAACTCACTTATCGACAAACTATTGCTAAATTAAACCAGCCAAAATAAACACCGCAAAAAATCGAACATTAGTTCGATTTTTTCAGCCAATAAATAACACTACTGTTTAATCGTCTAGTAAAATAACATGCCCGATATAGGGTAAATGTCGATATTGCTGCGCATAGTCGATACCATAACCAACAACAAATTCATCTTGAATAGCATAACCAATCCATTCAACAGGAACCTCTACTTCACGTCGAGAAGGTTTGTCTAATAACGTACAAATAGCGACAGATTTAGGACCACGTAATTCTAGAATTTCACGGACTTTTTTGAGTGTATTACCAGAATCAATAATATCTTCAACAATCAGAACATGCTTGCCGCGAATATCTTCATCCAGATCCTTAATAATTTTCACATCGCGAGTTGAAGTCATCCCATTGCCATAACTTGATACCGTCATAAAATCGACTTCATGCGGGATATCAATTTTACGACATAAATCAGCCATAAAAATAAAAGAGCCTTTCAAAAGACCAACCAACACCAACTCATCTTGCAATGATTTATAATGTTTAACAATCTCTTTTGCCATCTCATCAATACGTTGTTTAACATCCGCTTCTGAGATCATGACTTCTACAATTTGTTTCATAACTTTAGGCATTAATGGAAGTAAAAACCGTAGATTCTAACATAAGGACAATAAAGACGCGATAAAATGCCCTCACTCAATATTGATTAACAACATAAATAAAATAGTTAATATCTTAGCTAACCGAAAAGCTGACCATCATGCCGGTATCTTCATGCTCTAACAAATGACAATGTGCCATATAAGGATGTGCCTGGGTTGCTACATGATCAAATTTTACTAGCACCTTACTGATATCGCCATCAACTCGTACAGTATCTTTCCATCCTTGTCGGTGAGGAGCCACAGCTTGACCATTCTCGCTAAGGATCCGAAATTGGGTTCCATGAATATGAAAAGGATGTAACATCATGTCACCACGACCGGAAATGAGCCAGAGTTCATATTGACCTTTAACGACATTAAATGCCAATTCATGCATTAAACTAGTTGCTGAATAGAGACTTGCATTTTTTGTCACGCTATTGAGAATAAAAAGAGGTTTAACTTAGAGAATAAAGGTTTGAAATGATCAACAAAGAGCGGCTGTTACGAGATAATCGTTTATG
>NZ_NHNG01000676.1:0-4021 GCF_002287155.1 Arsenophonus sp. ENCA | reverse complement strand
AAATCTTGAATCAGCGAAAGAGCATGGTTGAACCTGTGTTTTCAGCATTGCGGGGAATTCAGGGTTTGGAACGTTTCCGGCGTAAGGGATTATTAGCGGTAAAGCTCGAATTTACCCTGCATGCAATGGCCTATAACTTATCAAGAGCGGTTGCTCTGATATTATGGATGATTTTCAGTCTATTATTTGTACAAACTAAAATCAGAAAAAGAGAAAATCTGCACGGTGGGATATTGTTGAAAAAAAAATTCCACCCCTTTTGCGACAGCCTCCATACCAGCGAGCGTCATTTTCCCAACACCAAATCAGCATGAGCAACAGGAGATTGATGGTTTAATTTATTTCGCCGAGCCAAACGTTGCAGATTATCCTCAACATCGGCTTGGGTAACTTCACCGACTATCTGACCGTCTTTGTCATAACGAAACGCACCTAACTGGATAAGTGCACGATAATCAGCATGATAACCAATACTCCCCAAACAGGCTCTTAAACGCCTTCTGGCTATCGGTAACTCCTTTTCCTTCACTTCTTGCCACATATCTTGTTGTATACCCACTTTCATGGGGCACAACTTGCCATTAGGGAAAAGATTAGGCCAAAAAGTGGTTATTTGTAAGATTGCTGCTTCTAACGGCAATCGCTTTTTAGGCGGTATGGGTGGTTTTGGAATTTTAACCTTCACTGCCTGTTTAGGTTTTTCAACCAGCTTCTTGGGCTGCTGTTTTACTACCTTTTGGGGTTTCGGTTTTTTTGCCTGTTTTTTGGGCGCAGCATTCACCCAGACCTTTTTACGGTAAACTGAGTTACTTTGGGGCTGCTCTTCTTGTGAAGCCTTTCTTGGACGATTGAGGGTTAATTTCTGCCGTTCTGTCATGGTTTAATCTTTAAACAGGCTGCTCATTTCAGTATCAGTGAGACCTGTTGATAGTTTCACGATATCTCTTTCTACGCCTTTCTCAATAAGTTGGCGCGCTATCTTCATCGAAGCTTGTTTTTCGCCTTCTTGAATCCCATCATTTTTGCCTAACTGATAGCCTTCAAGTTTGCCTTCTTGTCTTAATGCTTGAGCAATAGTCATAAGTGCTCCTTCGTGTTTCTCTGATTGTTTGGCAATCTCGGTGATAAATTCCATTGGCTTTTGTGCATTCCCCTCCTGGATGAGATAATTAAACAGGGTAATGACTTGATTATCAGTATAATAATTATACGACAACAGCGTGACAATTTCATTCATAAGCTCCGTCATATCCCGTCGGCGAATGTGTTTTTGGATGAGGGTCAACAAAGCCATTCGCTTATGCTTCATAATCTCACCGTCATCAAGCGTTGTCACATCAACGAGCTTAAACGGTTTGGTATAAATCTTTTCGGCAATATCTCGCCCACTAAAACAATCGAGCCAATCAGTGCTGTACGGATGCGGGCTTTCCTCTCCACAGTAAAACAAAATAGGAAAAACCAGCGGCAACTCCTTGTGACCAGCCTCTAAATGCTTCTGCATCGCTGCCATGCTATAACGCATGAGTCGCCATGCCATCAGTTTATCCGGTGTCGATTGATGCTCAATCAATAGGTAGACATAACCTTTCCCCTGTTGAGTATTCACCGAATAGAGAATATCACTCTGGTAATTTTTCATCTCACTATCGATGAATGAACCAGACTCCAGTTTAAGACTATCTAAGTCACACAGGGCTTTAATCTCATCGGGTAGCCATATGTCAAAAAAATCTTGGGCGGTCTCTTTTTCACTTAAAAACTGCTTGAATACACTATCGTGTGGGGTTGGGGTGAATTTTTTACTCATCCGATATCTTCAATAATTGCTCGCGTCAGATTGAATTATGGCAAACAAACCCGCTATATTAAATACGCTATTTATTCATTACGTGTCCGGCATTATAATCCAGTCATACAAAAACGCACCCTATCTTCTCAGGTGCGTTTATTTTTTGCTATTAGTATCTTTTCATGACTAATCACAAGAAAACCGCTCAAAATCGCTTACAGGAGCTTTTAGTGGCATATCTGGATCAATCCTGTGCCGACTTTTCATTTTCAGCAACTTTGGTCAGGATATTTACCAACAATTTATTGATGATAAGTGTCTTCTTAGCACGGGTCGCGGAAACATACAGCAAATTCACTTCATCTTTAAAAGTAGCTTCGTCCATATCTGGGTCAATAATATTAGGAAAATCATTGTTGATTTCGACAATATCCCATTCAAGTCCCTTTGCACGGTGGGCAGTGGTAACGGTAATACTGGCTTCATCTTCAGTATCTACGGTTCGTTTGCGTAAAACATCCACTTTCTTTGGTAATGGCGTAAATTTTTCAATGATTTTGATAGATTGCAACATTTCCTGGTCACCACTGGCATTCGCTATGCGTTTATAGTTTGAATAATTTCGATATTCGGTGTAAAGCTGTTGATTACTCATTTTTTTTCGCTTATTGAGTGAAAACCAGTGCAGGTTAATTAATTCATCGATACGATAAGCCTCTATCCCATTAATCCAGTAGATAGTCGCTTTTTTGCTACTCGCTTCCAATGCGACTCTAATCACACCGGCAACCGTTCGACTGAGTATGGCGCGGTGAGGAAAGCCTTGCTTAGGTATATCAATGAGGATGTCATCTTTTTCACCTCTGCCAACGACCTGATGAGTTTCACCATTCATCGCTAGTAATGCATTAGCCATATCCGCAATACAGGCACCAAAGCGAAAGCTATGGGTTAACCAGAGACGGTCAGCATCACTAAGCGAAGGCGCATTCAACGCATCTACCGCGCCTCGAAAACGATAAATCTGTTGATGGGCATCACCCACCATAACTAACTTCGTGGTTTGACGAAAAACAATATCATGGGTAACCGGATTAGCGTCCTGCGCTTCATCAAACAAAATAACGTCAAAACGATGAGAAAGGTTAGGTTGGGAGAGTTGGTACAGTTTTAAGTACATATCATGAATAACGGGAAAATTATCAGCAAGGTCAATCATTCGATGCCAGAGCCGTTCGCTCTGGCTAACGACATCATTAGCGGTAAATGATTTTTTAACTTCCCCCATCAATATTGAAGGACAGTGACGTAACATAATCTGACTATCCACACTGCACATAAAGTTCTTTAAGGTGTCCTGAATCGCTTTTACGTATAACCAGTCATCACTCTGAGTAGCATTGGCAATATCAAAAAGACGCAGAGAATTAGTTAATCGATTAGCGTAATTTCTGCCAAAGCTAGGCCATGCCAGTTGATGGGAGGTTTTACAAAGCACGTTTGCGGGAAATTTTTCGTCCGCTTCTTCTCTCACTGAGCGATTAAACGCAATGTAGAGCATCCGGAGTTCGGGATGCTTTTCGGCATATTTCACTAACGTTGAAGTTTTTCCTGTTCCGGCAAAAGCATTAACCACAAGCTTCTCGCCCTGCCAGTCAATGACAGCTTGTTGTTCTGGCGTTGGATTTATCAAAATATTCTCCTGCACAACTCAATTCTATAAGTTTACCAGAGAATCAAATAAATAGTTTTGTAGATAAAACTTCAGGCGGGCCGAAACTCATAGCCTGTAAAGTTAATTGGCAAAATATAACCATTTGGATAGGTTTGCTTGTGGAATATGGAGTTGAAAATTTATGATTGAGCTGCCATGAGTCGATATTTGATTATTAGCAAGGAAGCAGCCTAGCGGCTGCAAATCGATATCGGGTAGAATGGTGGTACCTTGAACTTCTGGAAATCATATAAAATTCACCCCGTGCTTTCTGAATTCACTCCTCGCCCTCTAAAAACGTTGTTTCAGCGAAACGGTGCTTGGGCCGAACTGCTAAACACTTACCCACTGAGGCCTGTTGAAGTAGAAGTTGTCACCAAAATGCTAGCTTGTGGCACACCACTTATGGGAAGCCGCGAATTATGCTGTGAGAATACCCATTGTCCACATCGGCGCCTTATTTACCAAAGCTGTAAAGGTCGGGGATGCCCGAGCTGCGGCAAAAAGGCCACCGA
>NZ_NHNG01000602.1:0-4041 GCF_002287155.1 Arsenophonus sp. ENCA | reverse complement strand
ACATAAACGATTATCTCGTAACAGCCGCTCTTTGTTGATCATTTCAAACCTTTATTCTCTAAGTTAAACCTCTTTTTATTCTCAATAGCGTGACAAAAAATGCAAGTCTCTATTCAGCAACTAGTTTTTTGTAGATCAGCAGCTGATTGGTATGGATAAGGCACTTTAACCGGCGATCCACTTTCTTGACCAAAATGCTGTTCATCAACGATAAAACCACCGCCAATAGAATAATAGGTATTACTATACAGTTTATCTTCAGCCGCAAAAGCGGTAATTACCATACCATTTTCATGCAGCGGCAGATTGGTAGTATGAAAATTCATACCACCTTGTGTGGGAAAATCCACCACATGTTGTCCATTGGCAAGTGAGATAAGCGCTGAGTTTGTTCAACATTTTTAACAAAAGTGGAGATAGAATCGATAGCTACCGTATCGGGTAGATTACCGGCTAATCCCATAATAATGGCAATATCAGTGGCATGCCCTTTACCGGTTAAAGATAATGAACCATAAACATCAACGCTAATGCGCTTTACTGAAGTCAGAATCTCTTTTTCAATTAGATTATCAACAAATTGTTTCCCGGCTTTCATTGGTCCGACAGTATTAGAACTGGATGGGCCAATGCCAATTTTAAAAATATCAAAAACACTACTCATATTTTATTCGCCTCCTTGTTAAAGGCGCTAATTTTTTAGTAATAAGCTGGCCGAAGAGTTGAAGTTAATATTGCGGCCTTACGATATTTGGGAAAGCTAATTCATTTATTCCAATAAATGAAAGCCATCCCAAAATCGTTAAACGTTAAAGAAATAATTTATATACTGCAGCTGAAATAGCGATAATACCGACAATGACAACAAAAATATTACTAATATGACCAGAATACTTACGCATAGCGGGTATTCTGCTAATTGCATACATTGGCATCATGAACAATAAAATTGCAATAACAGGTCCACCTAAACTTTCAATAATGCTCAGAATGCTTGGATTTAAAGCAGCAACTAACCAGGTAGTGACTAACATAAAAATCGCAGTCGCTTTATTTAGTTTTTGGATATTGATTGTTTTACCTTTTGCCCGATAAGCACGTTCAACCAAACCATTAAAACCTTCACGCGCACCGAGATAATGTCCCAGGAACGATTTTATAATTGCGACGAAGGCAATTAGTGAAGCGGCAAATTTAATAAAAGGTTTATCGAAATAGCCAGATAAATAGTCGAGGATACTGATGTTTGCCGCTTTTGCTTTTACCAAATCAGCAGGAGATAAAGTAAATACACAGCTAAAAACGAAAAACATTACGGTTATAACCATTAAAATATGTGCTGAAGCTAAAATTCGAGAAGCTTTTTGATCCGCATGCTCGTCATATTCCTTACGATTAGCAACGGCAAATGCAGAAATAATAGGTGAATGGTTAAATGCAAAGACCATAACAGGAATAGTTAACCAAATCGTAACCAACATACTCTGGTTATTTTCGGTACTATCCATATTAATATTGGAGAATGAAAGTGTTTCTAATGCAGCGCCATGCCAGTGAGGGATCATATAGAGTGAAAATATCACCAAAACCGCAATAAATGGAAATACTAGCATACTCATTATTTTGACTATATATTTCTCACCCAGGCTAACAATAGCCATAATGCCACCGACAAGAACAAGTGCTAATAGCCAGCGTGGTGGAGCATTAAAACCGAGGAGTTCAACGATGAAATTCTCGACATTATTGGTAATTGATACGCCATATACCAATAAGATAGGATAAATAGCAAAAAAATAGAGCAGTGTGATCCAATTACCGGAAAAACGGCCAAAATGTTCTTCTACAACCTCAGTAATATCGCCATTAGGTTTTGAGCCGGATAATACAAAGCGGGTTAAACCGCGATGGGAAAAAAAGGCCATTGGAAATGCGAGTAACGTCATTAGAATGACGGGTAATAGGCCACTCATACCTGCGTTAATGGGTAAAAAGAGTACACCAGCACCGATCGCGGTGCCATATAAACCTAACATCCAAACTGTATCATTTTTACGCCAAACTTTTAGGTCCTGGTGTGCATATGAGGAAGTGATGGAATCAACTCGAGTTGTATCCATGGTAATCTCCAAAATATAAAACGAGAAACAAAAAATAGTAAATTTTTAATGTATGAAAACCGGTCAATATAATTATGATTGCAGGTATATTTATACAATATTCTTTATCTACATAAACAAAATATATAGTTAAAGTTTATGTAAATAAAGTAACTGATTATTCTAGTAAAGGTTAATTGCGATACTATACTATATTATGGTTTAGTGTCATTATCACAATACTACTTAGAATCAATTTTATTTGTTTTTTTATATGTCAAAATTATATTTTAGTTTTTCAGACGCAAATCTTATTATTTATCGGCATAAAGTTCCGTGATCATCATCCCAAAAGTATAATCATCTATAGCTTATTGTTAATGAGAGTGGTTTTTTTGTTTTTATTTTGTTAAATATAGCTATTGTTAGTTAATATTTACTTAAAAGTTGTTTTAATAAATATGCTTAATCATTCAGTTAATAAGCTCAATTTTTGATAAAAATATTTTTATTAATTTTTATAATGTATATAAATAAACGGACAATTTACTGATAATATTTACCGCTTTCACTTAGTTATAATAATTAATTGATTTATTGTTGGTTATTGGCTGTTTTCATTTTAAACATCATATTATTGTTTTTTTACTTTTGTACGAAAAATAGTTTATTTTTATTAACTTGCTGTTTAGATTTCATAGTGAAATGATTTCATTTTAAGATATAACCATTATAAATTAATAGCCTAAATTTAAATGATAAATGGCATAAATATTAAATCTAGCAATGTTTAATTCTATTTTAGTAAAATTAGATAATGTTATTTCATTTAGGTAACGCTTATCATAAATAATTATCTGTTTATTTAACTTATTAAAAATGTTGAGTGATAAAATAGCCTCGTTAAAATTGATAACTTATTAAATTAACAAAGGCTATTTATATATATTTAAATTATTTTAGTATTCAATCTCTAATCCAGCCTTTTTTAATTAAAGGTGCAAATAAGATTTGATAAACTTTTATTATATATGGTAGTAATTTGTGGCCACCAATTTTCCAGATTGTTTGACTAATTCCACAAGCTATAATCGCAACCAGAAATGCGCCTGCCATATCCAAAGGCCAATGTACACCGAGAAAAATTCTAGCCCACGCAATTGTGAAGGCCGGTATAAATAATAACAGCCCAATCCAATTTCTTAACCAGAATAAAAAGCCAAAAGCGAAGGTAAAAGCAATAGTAGCATGATTACTGGGAAATGATGGTGTTGGGGCATGAGCAAGAAAATGTTGGCCTATCCCCAACATAAAAGGTCGTTCTTGTGGGAAAATTACGCCAATAAAACCAGAAATAGCTAAACCGATAATAACTGCGAGAGCGGTTTTACAGACAAACACTCTTTGGCGAACTAAATTTTTCGATGATCCCCAAAGCCAGCAGGCAATGGTAATTAAGGGAAATATAAGAATGAGTCGTTTAGCCAAAAAAATTGCCAGTGTTAATGTACCAATGGATGTAATTGGGGTGGCATTAATAAAACTAAACAAACTTAAGTTAATATCGTTTAGCAAGGTAGAGCCCTCATTGAATATGTATCCTGATTATTTATATTAGATAGCCAAGGGTAAAATGTCTTTTACATAGGGTAAAGTAAGTTTGGTAATATTTTTATAAAACTTATTCATTTCACGAGTTTCGCAGTCTCTAAAAAAAGAAGTATAAATTTAAAAACAAGAAAAAATCAGGATGTTCATATTTTGTCCGGTTATCCATGCATTAAAGATATCTATAAAATATTCTTGCAAGTAAGCAGTGTAAGATACTCTAGTTTGGCGTTATCAGAAGTCAGCCCATCGCCTTTATCTCATGACACGGTTAGCCGATGGTTAAAAAGTAGATGTTTCCGCCCTAAAGACCTATGGCGATTAGTTGAACCTT
>NZ_NHNG01000314.1:0-773 GCF_002287155.1 Arsenophonus sp. ENCA | reverse complement strand
ATCGGCAGGAAACACCCGGCCATGCAGCGCCAGATGGCTTTTGCGGGTACGGTTATCGCGTATCGCCACATACATCCAGTAGGGACGCGCCGCAACATTCTCCCGCATTTCAGCCCAGCGCCCGGCGTTGTAGAGGGTAGTGAGATTGGTGCGATAAATCGTCTCCAGTCGCTGCGGGCTACCCAGCTGCACCGTCACCGGCTCACCGCTGACCGGGTCGGTGGTGGCCTGCTCGCCCCACCATCCCTTGGCCTGCAGTACCGGGGTCAATTCCTGGGCAAACCACTGCCCAGTTTTGCCTTCCGCCAGGGCGGTTTCCAGCGCCTGATACATGTCCTGCAGAATATCGAGTCGCGTCACCTTGGCCACCGTTGCTCCCTGGGCATGGGCGGCTTGCCAGACATCCTGCCAGTCCCAGGAAAAGGTAAAGCCTTTGGCTTTCAAGTAGGCTATCGCCCGTTTAGGCAGCAGGCTAAACAGTGCCGTCAGTTCGTTATCATTGAGTGTCGGCATGTAACCTCCCCCAGACGTTGGCAACAAACATCACCCTGGCCAGGGTTTCCTGTAGCGCCTCTGCCTGCATCTCGGGGTAGAGTGCGGCCAGTTTTCCCCTCAGTTCGCGGGGAGCCACACCGGATTGTACGGCTTGAAATAACGGTGCCAGTAGCGGTTGTAGCGTCTTGTCCAACGTGCCGTTTTTCATCAGGCTGTCCAGTGCTCGGTCAAGTTGCGCCTGGGCATCGTGCATGTTCTGCGTCTCGCCTTCGGCAAAG
>NZ_NHNG01000062.1:0-39598 GCF_002287155.1 Arsenophonus sp. ENCA | reverse complement strand
CGGCTTCCCATAAGTGGTGTGCCACAAGCTAGCATTTTGGTGACAACTTCTACTTCAACAGGCCTCAGTGGGTAAGTGTTTAGCAGTTCGGCCCAAGCACCGTTTCGCTGAAACAACGTTTTTAGAGAGGCTGTCGCAAAAGGGGCATTTACAATAAAAATAATTTAATTTTTTCTTTAAAATCAAAATATTGAAATCATTAAAAACATGATACTACCTCTTTTGCGACAGCCTCCCTAAGAACGCAGCGTGCAACTTTCACTGCACTGCGCTCAAGCCTCTTAAAGCCTCCATTACGTCAGCCGGTCAGTACCTAAATTTATGGAAGTGACGTTTTGCAAAATACTCATCCCATTCAGGGTCAAATGGATTAGCTTTCTGCTGAATTCTGATATGCCGCCGGATCTTTGTATCGCTGGCATTGACCAGTTTTATCAATCCGGTTGTGACATTCTTATCACATGCAGCAAATACCCAGTGGCGATGACCTACCTGTCTAAAGTATTTGTCCTTAATCCATTGCACACGTTTCTTAGGATGCCGTCTTTTTGCCCAGCGCCACAACGAGGTCCAAATAGCATGGTCAACATTCTTAAATACCACTTTGGCAACCGTGTGCCGATAATAATTACTCCATCCAATAATGACTGGATTAAGCAATCGTATCAAATTAAGTGATTTGGCTGTCGGGTGTGATTTAATGATCCCCCGTATTTTATCCAACAAGGATTTGATACTCTTCCTTGAAGGCTTCGTGAGTAATTTGTTGCTATACCGACGAATACTGAATCCCAAAAAATCAAAGCCGTCCTCGACATGAATGATCCGCGTTTTATTTATTGAGAGCTTTAATCCTCTCTCAGCTAAAAATATTTCTATCTGCGGTTTTACCTCTTTTTCCAAGAATTCTCTCGAGTACCCTGTTACAATAAAATCATCGGCGTATCTTACCATGTGTAGTTTTGTACGGCGTCGTTTCCTCTGTGACGCTGAAAAAGTTTGTTTCAACCGTGTTTCCAGACCGTCAAGTGCCATATTTGCTAGTACAGGTGAGATGATACCGCCCTGCGGCGTTCCCGATTTCATGGGAAAGAGTGTATTTGACTCAATAAATCCAGCTTTCAACCATTGTGCTAATAGTCTACCATCCGTTGGGATGTGTTCTAATAGCCAATCATGGTCGATATTGTCAAAACAGCCTTGGATATCGGCTTCTAATACCCATCTGACGGATGTTTTTTTTGAAAGAATATTGAAACTCTTTTCAAGGGCATCTGCCGTTGAGCGCTTAGAGCGAAAGCCATAAGAGTTAGGGTCTGCTGTAGTTTCCGAAATCGGCTCTAGCGCTTGCAAATAAAGGGCTTGCATCGCTCGATCTTTCATCGTTGGAATACTTAACGCTCGCCGCTTGTCCTTACCATGACTTTTAGGGATATAAATTCGTCGAAGTGGACTCGTTCGGTATCCCCGTCTCTTAAGTGACAATATACCGTTCCATTTGCTATTTGGTGTGATCCATTTTTTCCGGTCTACCCCCGCTGTACGTTTCCCTTCATTTTCTGTCACTCGTTTCACTGCTAATGCTTTTGCACTGAACGAGTGGGTTAAAAGCCATTGCAAAGCTTTCACTTTGTGCCAACGCCTTTCCTTCACTGCCTTCACGATACGCACTTGTAGCTTTCTCACTTCTCGACGACAATGATACCAGTTAATTTGGCTCCATTGCGTTGTACAGTGAGCAGGGGCACCCATGTTGTAATTGATGGTCATTTGCGATTCCTGCTTTTAAAAGTTCTACCAATGTTCTCGTGATGAGAGACCAAGTGGAAGTCAGCCCGCTTTCGCGTGGGTTGATGTGGCGTGTCTGCTCAAACCCTATTCACTCTATTACAGAACGACCTTCGCTTTTTCCACCATCCTTTACCCGCACCACCAACAGCATCCCTTACGGTTTGCCTGCCTGAAAGGCGGAGATACGGGTTTACCATGTTCCACTCAGAAAACACAATGGTTTAGGTTCTGTCTATTTCGCCGATAGCTTATTTTGTCCGTGTATTCCCAGCTTCAAAAGGAATATCCAGCTACTGTGCCTTTTGGCCACAGCCTATCAGTACCTTTGGCTGTTTTTAGATGACGACGTTTATTTAACAGTTCACATAAGTTAACCATACCATCAAGCCTAGCGCGCAAGCCGTATTGGTACTCACAGCTCTTACTACATTGTCCCGACCGCTTCAAACCAGTTAGTTACCTATCTCGCTTGGGTCAGTAGGCTACCGTTGACGGAACAACGGACTTTGTCAGTGCATTATTCTGCAAGCAAAGCAATTCTCTAAGCGACTTCATGTCGCACTGAAAACAGTCCAACCAATTCGTGCTATAGGGATGAGGGCTTTTTTCACCTGTATAAAACAGGATAGGAAAAACGAGCGGCAACTCTTTATGACCAGACTCTAAATGCTTCTGCATTGCGGCCATACTATAACGCATCAAGCGCCATGCAATGAGCTTATCAGCAGTAGATTGGTGTTCAATCAAAACATAGATATATCCGCTTCCCTTCTTTGTGCTAACTGAATACAGGATATCACTCTGGTAATTCTTCATTTCACTATCAACAAATGAGCCAGATTCCACTTTGAGGCTATCTAGGTCACACAGCACTTTAACCTCATCAGGTAGCCAAATGTCGAAAAAATCTTTCGCAGTCTCTTTTTCACTTAAAAACTGGCGAAATACAGCATCATGCGGCGTTGGGGTGAATTTTTTACTCATCCGATATCGTCAATGTTTGCTCGCGTCAGATTGAATTATGGCAAACAAACCCGCTATATTAAATACGCTATTTATTCATTACATATTAGATATCATAATCCAGCCATACAAAAACGCACCCTATCTTCTCAGGTGCGTTTATTTTTTGTTACTGACTCTTTCCATAGCTAATCACAGAAAAATGGCTCAAAATCGATTACAGGAGGTTTTAGAGGGGGTTATGACGGGTGTTTCTGTTTTAATTTTCAAAAATTATTAGATTTAACCATTTTTTAATTTCTGACAGGTGTTATTTGCTGTTTAAAATCGTTCAGTTTCGGACATCGTTTTCGGTCATGTTACTTGACCGCTTCTTTCAAAGCTTTACCCGCCTTAAAACTCGGTACGTTTGCAGCAGCAATTTGAATAACCTTGCCGGTTTGTGGATTGCGCCCTTCTCTGGCGGCTCTTTGCTTAACCTGAAAGTTACCAAAGCCAACTAGCTGTACGTCATTTCCCGCCTTTAGTTCTTCTGTCACGGTTTCAATGAAGGCGTTAAGTGCTTTCTCAGAATCTTTTTTGGTTAAGCTGGTTTTTTCAGCAATTTGATTGATGAGTTCGGTTTTGTTCATGGTGTGCCTGAATTAGTGGATACGTTAATCCTAGTCATGCTAGTTGTAGAGTCTCAATAGTGCAATGTTTTAGTGTTAATTAACTTAAAAAAATCTTTTTAATTAAAATCCCACCGCTCGACGCAAGTCTGTGACCGAGCGTAGCGAGTGAGCAGACGAGGAAGCGGAATATCACAATTGCAAAAGAGAAATATGGTCACTCAGTAGTAACATATTTTTCAATTAAGGGTTTTTGTTGGAGGAAAAGTTATCCACAGGGGTAACGCCGATTAAAAAGATTATATTTTTTTGATTATAAAAGATTAGCTGGCTTTTTGGGTGGGTTTGTTATTTTATTTTTTCTTTTATTTTCAATGATTTACATAATTCCCTGTTAGGTTTTTTTATCTTTAAAATCAATGGTTTATAAAATTGCTCGGTTAAAATATTACCTTCCGATTTATTTCATTGAATGAATATAAGTTTTTGTATTTATTATCTTTATAATTTATTGAATGATTTTTATTACAGCTATTTTGTACTTTTGGTCTTAATGTTCCGTGTTTGCGTTACAGCTATCCCGAATAAGCGTTACAGCTATCCCGAATAAGCGTTACAGCTATCCCGAATAAGCGTTACAGCTATCCCGAATAAAAATATCCTTATTGATAATAAAACTTGTGCTTGTGCTTGTAGGTGTGCTATTATTATTTCGCTATTTTAGGAAAAATGAGTGTCATATGAAAAAAACAACAAGTGACTTTAAAGACGATATTTTAAGGCTTAGAGAACAAGGACTTTCTTACGAGAGAATCGCGTTTTGGTTAGCTGAAAATAAAAAGTTTGAAGTTACGGCGAATGCAATACGATTGTTTATCGTAAAACAGAAAAGAATTGCAGCTATGAAAAAATGATTTCAGCCCCTACCCGTTCAAAAATAAGGGCTGAATGTCAACTTTGCACTTATTACAAGGATAATTAATGTCGACATTAGCAATAATACTGTTTTGTAATCTTTTTTGCAAAAATCTTCCTGTAATATTAATCATTATAGTAGGGAATAAGTTTGTCTTATTTTTATCTTCTATCGTGCGCCTATGCATAGGGAAGATGATATGAAAAAACTTAATGTTAAGATTAACAATATTGCGGAATTAGTCAAAAACAGAAATCAACAGTTACTCGATCACCATATGGATAAAATAGACTCAATAACAGTTGGTGATGAAAATCCGTTTAAAAAAATTTCTAATGTAAAAGATAAAATAGATCCTGAATTCAATAAGGAAATTGAGGAAGTACATTTGCCTATTAGTAAAAACACACAGATTCCCACTCCCAATGTGATATTACGTAGCGCTCTATTTGGTATAGTTAAAAAAGGGAATAGAAAATATGAAAAAAATGTATTAAAAGCCACCTTTAACGGCTACACCGTTAAATATTCTGGTGAACAGTTGGATCAATCGGATCTTGATGTTTGGCTAG
Source organism: Arsenophonus sp. ENCA (assembly GCF_002287155.1). Taxonomy (NCBI): domain Bacteria; kingdom Pseudomonadati; phylum Pseudomonadota; class Gammaproteobacteria; order Enterobacterales; family Morganellaceae; genus Arsenophonus; species Arsenophonus sp. ENCA. The sequence continues at coordinate 34,745 of NZ_NHNG01000062.1, read as the reverse complement.
AATGTCTACAAAGGTGTCAATCAACTCCGTTAGGGAAAGTCGTAAAATTTACTCCTAATGATTTTTTGATATCAATTGGACGCAGTAATGGTAAATCAGACTATGTTTGGTTAAATGAAAGTTTGTGGAGACTACGAGTTAATGATGTTGAAATATCTGATGGCAAATATACCTATATGGGAAGTTTGATATTTGAACAATATCGAGATGAAGAAACAACTGAAAGTTGTTTAATTCTTAATCCAAAAATAGTGGTTTGTTTCGATGATTCTGGTTGGACGGGTATTACAAAAAGCGTTCGTTTGCAATTAAAAGGAAAACCCCTAACTCAATGGATACACGGTTTCTACAGTAGCCACTCTAAACCTGTTCCTATTAAAGTTGAGACAATTAGAGAATTAAGTGGGAGCAGTATAAAAGAATTAAGGATGTTTAGATATAGATTAAAAAATGCGTTATATGAACTAGCTTCAGTGACAGGCTGGAATTGCTATATAGATGATGCTGATAAAGTAATTATTAGTAAGATAGCGAAAAAAATTTAAGTTATTAAAGAAGTAAATTAATAACACTCTGTACGGATGAATTCAGCATTCGTACAGAGCTAACCCAAACCCTAAGAACACTAGGAGTCGGACTATGCGAAATAGTACGCATATTGCACGCATAATGAAAGCGTGCGGCATATCAATCGAGCAGCTTTTGAGCTTTGCTCACACGTCAAAACATCTTACACGCCGTCAGCGTGAGTACCTTCAACGTGTTGGAGGTGTCGTATGAAACTAGAAATGCATGAATTTTGTCGACACGCGACTGTTCCTTGTGGTTTTGCAGATAGTGATGGGGAAATTAAGGCCAACGCTAAAATGGTAGATTTTCTCGGTTTGAATAAAGATGCGGCTGAAATGGTGACTTTATTAGAGAAAATACGCACTGAAAAATCACCGTTTTTTGTCATTATTAAACTGGTTTCTGATTTCAATCAATCGCCGAAAGTTTGGCAATTTCATTTTTTACCGCTTTTTGATAAACAGAATGGTTATATTGGTACTTTCTTCCACGCCCATAAGTTCCTGTTTTTGTCAGCGTTGGAGTATGTCGATGGCATGCAGCCTTATGCCGTGACTACAGAAAAACCTAACAAGTTGTTTACTGATAAAGAGTGGGAAGTTTTGTTTTTCACGATGCAAAGGTTGAGCAGTAAGGAAATCGCTAAGCGGTTAGATATTGGGACGAGAACAACTGATAATCATTTAAACATTATCTATGAAAAAGCGGGCGTTCATTCAGCTTGCCAGTTAAGAGCATTGGGTAAAGTCAAAGGCTTTGAGCGCTATATTCCTGCTGAATTTATTAATAAGGGACGTGGATTTGTAGAAATGGGAGGGATCGCATGAGTGTTTTTTATTCTGACGAACTAAAACAATTTTCTCAGTTGTTTCCTGAATTTACGCAAACTCAACAAGAAAATGTTTTTCTCTTTGCAATTGGTATTTCTATTGCCAATATAGCTGATATCCGTCATGTCTCTATTCGAAGTGTCCAAGCTTCTTTGATTGAAGCTCAGCACCGTTTGGAATTAGGCTCGACTAGCTCATTGAGAGCTGTGGCACAAATGCGACTATTTCTCCCATTATTAAGATTAGCTTTTTATTTTTTTCATGAAAAAAGGGATTTTGATGAAGTTTAGTAAACCATAAATAACACTGGCAATAAGCAAGGAATTAACAGTAGGAACGCCTGTTTTTATTGTTAATCCAATGTAGCTTGCGGTTATACAGGTAAAAAGGGCATACCAACCTATAAATGGTGTGTCTTTATTTTCGGGGATTTTTTCATATTGTTGTGTTTCTTTGAGAATATTTCTGTGAGTTTTGACAATAAAATAATCAGTTAGCATCACGCCGACTATAGGGGGAAAGACCACACCAAGCAGCGTTAAAAAATCCACAAATCTTTCTAAAATCCCTAAAACAGAAAGCGTTGTTCCAATGATACCTATTGTTAAGGTGATTAACGTATAATTGACCTTTTTGCCCGTTAGCACAGAAATTGAATTAGCAATACTCAATGATGATGAGTAAAGATTAATATCATTGACACGTAGAGTAGAAAAGATAACAACCAGCAATCCAATCCCGCCAGCCGTTTCGGTCATAATAGTGACAACATCTGCGGTATTTAATGCTCTGGCTAATAATATAGCAAGGCCATTAACCAGAAATTCACCCAGAATAATGGATACCATCGTCATAAGAAATACTTGCCGACTGTTTTTTAAATATCGACTCATATCGGGTGTAATAAGACTTGCTACAATACAACCGCCCATAATTAATGTAATGGCGGAAGAGAGTGTCATTGGTTCACCAGTAGGAATTGAATTAATTAATTCAATGGTATTGTGATTATCAATAATTCTAACAGAAATGAAGACAATAACGATGATAAAGAAAGGGACGGCAATCCACGCCGTAAATCGTAAGGCTTTAAAGCCAAAAGCAACCAGGACGGTCAAAAATAATCCAGAAAATGTTGCTGACCATTCAAACCCTAATTTATCGCCTAATGCAAAATTAAGTCCTTTCGCAAAGACGGCATTTTGCACGCCAAACCAGCCTATCAAACTAATAGCTATCACCAAACTAACAAGGATTGAACCTATTTGTCCAAAACCACACCATCTGGCGAGGAGACTACTGGATAATCCCTCTTTCATACCCGCAAAGCCTAATCCAAAAGTTACCACCCCAAAAATAATACTGCTGATAAAAATGGCTAGAAAGGCATCAGCTATAGTCATTGAATGACCTAATACTGCGCCTAGCATGAATTGATCTAAAGCGGTTAACATGCCCGCATGCACTAAGGTGACACTAAGGAATGATAAACGTATATTAGTGGGAACACGACTTGTCGGATAGTTATCTATTAGGTTCATATGATAAGTTTACCTTGTTATAAATAGCAGTATTTATCCCGCACATAACCATTTTATTTTGTGATAAAATGAAGTCCTTTACATAAAAAAGAATCAGGCACATAGTTATCCAAGCCTATATGACTGCAATAGCCTTTTAATTGATAAAGGGAATGCACATCTGTTTTTTTGAAGATGATTTTTAACCGACTCTCGACAGTACGAGGGGCAATATTTAATATATTGGCAATTTCTTTATAAGATAAATTTTGGAGTACAAGAAAAATAACATTTAATTCTTTTTTGTTGAATGGGGTGTTTTTTATTTCTGTTGTAACTACCGTCGGATTTCTTTTATTTATGTTAATTAATGGGTTGATATAAATGAGTTCTTTTGCATTCCATAAAATACCTAAGGATTCTCTTTGAGAATTTAAAAGCGGAATTTTCTCGCTAATATAAGGGGTTAAACATTTATTGCCATTCCAATAATGTGTTTCTATTACTCTGACACTTCGATTAGTATTTGCGGTTAAATTATCATGCTGAACAAAGTCATCTGCCAGTTCACTCCATTGGGTAGGAAATTCACTATCTTTTTTCCCTTCGAAAGCAAAGTGTTGAGGGGTGTTTGTGAATTTTAGCGCCGCCTTGTTCATGTAGACATGGTGTGAATTTTTATCCTTAATTCCCCACGGTTCGTTGAGATGTTCTATCATCATAATCGCATGAGCAATAATATTATTGTTGCTATCAATATAGGCATTATTATTCATAGCTCAGATCCCTAGTTGTTTAGATAAATAATATCGGGTATGACGATGAGCGAACTGGGACAGGTGACCATATTCTTCGTATCCGAGCTTTTTATAAAAATTAACGGCTTGGAAATCGAAAGTATCAACATAAGCCATGTGACATTTTCTTTTTATCGCTTCATCTTCTGCCATCTGCATTAATTTTTTGCCAATATTCTTTTTTCTGTAATTTTCAGTTATCCATAAGTATTGGATGTCAAGACCTCCCCACCATGTTCTAGCAATTAATCCACCCTGAATCTGATTGTTATCTTGAAAAATCACTCTTAGAGGATGAATATCAACAGGCGTAAATTGTGAATTATGTTTCCATAGGTTATTTATTATGGTGTTTTCTTCTTTATCATTTTCGGTATCACTCAGTATAAATTCCATATTAATGTCATCCTGTTTGCTATTGATTAATGCGTAAAATATATCTTCATAATTTAGTTTTTTTATAAAAAATCACAAACATTACCCCTCGTCGCCATAGCACAAATTTAAAAAATTTCCACGTAATTTTTAGCACTTTTAATACCTAAATTTAGGGTATACCTTAAAGTAAATAAAATTTTCACTTTTAAAAAATCTAAAAAGGAGAAATTAATTAACATTAAAATTAACCACTGTTAATTTTTAATTACCTAAATTCCAACCCTTACTAAGGGTTAGCACAGCACAACGCTAAGTTTTTACTCAATTTAATCATTAACCGTTTTAAGGAGACTTAAATGAACGGCAAGGTCACTTCATGCCTAAAAAACCCTTTCACTGCGGGTGCGGTAGCCATCTTTAAGGTTTTAAAGCAACAACAATCGTTATTCACTCTGATGTTTTTTGGATTGTTAATGTTTATTCCTGCCATGCAGGTTTATGCAGATCCACCGACAACCGGAGATTTATTCAGTGGCGGCAAGGATGTAGTGAAAAGCACCTTCGGTAAAGGTTCCACCGTTGTCTGGATTTTGTACGTACTGGAAATTTTGGCCGCGATTTTTGCTTATGTAAAAACCAAGAATCTGGCGGTCTTTGGTGGCATCGCTGCGGTGATTGTGTTTGTTAACGTGGTCTTCGGGTTGATTTAAATGGATGCCGCTTCTCGCTATCAGTTTCCGACCACGCTCACCCATCAACGTCGTTTTTGTGGGCTGACGATGGATGAGGTGGTGGTTTATCTACCCCTTATTGGCTGTGCGATTTTCGTCAATATGTGGATATTTGCGCCCGCCTTAGCCATAGCCTTTGTTGGGCTTCGCAGACTTAAGCAGGGCAAAGGGTCAAGTTATCTGTTGGGTCTCGCATACTGGTGTCTACCCACATCAATCATGCGTTTTTTTATCACTGTTTTACCCGAGAGTTTCAAACGGTACTGGATAGCGTGAGGCGCGTGCATGGATTATCAACTGCGGAAGTCATCACAAAAGCAATTAGCTATCGGGGTCGTGACCTGTGTGTTGATAACGGTGTTAAGTTTAGGTGTTTGCTACCAACTGCTGATGCAGAACAGGGAATTGACTTCTCAGCTTGTTAATAATCATCAAACGATTATTACGCCGATGGTTGACCATGAAGGCTTTAGCTTTTACGGCACGCGCGGTGATGCGCGTTATCTTCGTCTGATGGCCTTAAGTCTGCTGAATCTACGTCTTAACGTTTCCGCGCAAACCATCAAAGATAGTCATGATTTGTTGCTGGCTTACAGTGATACGCATTTACGTGAAAAACTGATTGCGGTGTTAGCGCAGGAGCGCCAGCGGATGGCTATCAATGAAGCCAGCTCTACCTTTTATCTGAAGGAGGTCAAGGTGAGTCCCGATACTGGTGTGGTGGATATTACCGGCGAATTGCACTTTTTCTACGGCATTAAAGCCGTGGAGCCGGTCGAGAAGCACTATCGCTTGCGCCTCGAGACCCGCGACGGGGCATTGAAACTGACGGATTTTGTGGAGTTGCCGGTATGAACAAACTGCTTTTTTGCTTAAGTTTTATTTTGATTTCCACATCGGGTTGGGCAGAAACCCTGACCGTTACCCCCCACAGCGTGGTGCGCCTAATGGTGAGTAATCGTGAACCCAATGTGATTGCGGTGATGAACGACCGGATAGTGGAAGCCAATAGCGCAGCCGGCAAGCTCGCCGATAAAAAAGCCACTGACAGCGGGGCATTGATTTTCACCACCGAGGAATCCGCGCCGTTTTCGCTCTACATCGAAACCGAAAATGGCTTTGGTTTTACGGTTAATGCGATTCCTGCCAAAAAATACCAGGGTATCAATGTCAGTGTGATGAATGCTGATGCGAAAGCGGAAGAGGTTGCCGAGGATTGGGAAAAAACCAGTGATTCTTACAGTCAGTTTATCACGCGGACTTTCATGGCAGCGATGAACAACAACATCCCCACCGGTTTTGTTAAAAATGGTCGCGTAAATGTCAATTGGCAAGACGCTGCGTTAAACAACTTTCGCTTTCGGGACAGTGTTAGTTTTCAGGGGAAAAATATACGGCTCTTACAGGTTAATATTGAGAATAGAACAACCCAACCCATTCAGTTAAATGAGCGGGTCTTCTGGATACCGCAAACGATGGCCATTGCATTCAATCCGACCGTTAACACCTTACGACCGCATGAGCAGGTCACGCTGTTTCTTCTGATTAAGGAGAAACCGCAATGAACATCAATCATTTTATCCGCAAAAATCAAAAGGTGTTATTTAGCGGGATAGGGGCAGTTGTAGTGGCGGTTTTTACGCTACTTTGGTGGATAAACAAGCAAGCCTCAGGCGTGGAACTCACCGCCGCTGATAGCACTGTGCAATCAGGTAATGCTCCCACTCAAGAACCGGATTTAACCGGCGCCATCACCAATACCTTTGATAATAAGGTGCAAGGCAATGTGGTCACCGATGCCCAGTTAAGCGAAAGAGAAAACCGCCAGGCAATGGCGGGGCTATTAAAGGAAATTCAAGGTATTAAGCGCGATTTTGATGCGGTTAAAAATGAAAATAGCCAGTTAAAGGCTAACGTGGGTCAGCTCCAGGCTGAAATCCAGAATAATAAAAAAGCGATGGAAGGGGATAGCAGTCCAACACCAGGAGCAAGTCAAGTAAATCATCCCCCTCAAATCGCTATCCTGCCACCGAAAGGTCAGCTGGAAAGCACCCGTTTTACTTATCCGAAAAAAGAAAATACAGCCTCATCCGGTTTTTATGTCCCCTCGGGGACGTTTTCAACCGCCATCGTGCTAGAAGGGGCGGATGCCAACGCGTCGGTGAAAGGCGAAACCAAAAAAGTGGCCATGCAGTTTAAATTAACGGGACTTGCGCATCTGCCTGGCAATCAAAAGCTGGATAAATTAACCCACTGCTTTGTCACCGCATCGGCCTGGGGCGAGATTTCGAGCGAACGGGCAGAAGTGAGACTTGAGCGCCTGTCGTGTGTCATCAACAACAAACATATTGACCAGGTGGTTGAAGGACATGTCGGGTTTTATGGCAAAAACGGCATTAAAGGGATACCGGTGATGCGCAATGGCGCCATGTTAGGACTGGCTTTTGGGGCGGGTGCATTAGGGGGGTTGGGTAACGCCTTCTCGCAAATTGGCAATACCACCGTCGGCATGGGGGAAACTCATCAGGCTACGACTCAGGAGGTCGCCAGACAAGCGCTAGGTAGCGGGGCATCGACGGCAGCCAATAAACTGGCAGATTATTACATTGAACGTGCCGAGCAATACCATCCGGTTATCCCGATAGGCGCTGCCAACCGCGTCGAAGTGGTTTTCCAGAAAGGCTTTAAAGCTGAATTTATTGAAGATGTGCAAGCAAGAAAATCGGCTGAGTTACCCACCCAACTGGCAAAAAACGTCAGCAACAGCGTAAAAACCAACCTTCCACCGGAGTTGCTCAATCAGTTAGGCAGTGCGGCCTCAATGGACTTGTCCGATTTTGTTACACCCACAAAACCACCGTCAAATAACGGAGGCGTGAAGCCATGAATCGATTCTCAACAAAAATTCTAATCGCCATCCATCATGGCGTTGAACACACGTTACAACAGGTTAAAAAAGGCTTTTTTTACTTACCGGTTATCTTTTTCTGGTTAACGATGATGTTTTTTTATGTCGGTCATTTATCAACGGATGAGGGGGTTAAATTTAGCAAAGTGAGCCAGGCGATAGATGAAGGCTGGCAATTTCTTGAACCGGTTTTTCGCTTGTCGCTTTGTATCACACTGATACTTTGTGTTTTGCAGTTTGCCATCGGTCTTTTTCGTCGAAATTCCGACCGGACGCCATTAACCAAAGAGGAATAACCTGATGAATACGTTAGCGCAGAAACCCATTATCAAACATCCATTCCTTAATTGGGTGAGTACAAAAAACACCGCGATGCTGCCGATTAAACAAAAGGCGTCAATCGTTAAAAAAATAACAATACATGGCTTACAACTAATAATGCATTTCAGTCTTTATTTTCCAGTAACGTTCATTTGGCTCACGGTCGCGTTTGCATTAAGCGGTCATTTTTCAATGACCTATCCCTTTGAACCCGAGGCAATATTTTTAACGTTTGATAAGGTCGCCGACCTGTTTGCGCCCGTTTTTCGTCTGTCCCTCGCTATCACGCTAATTATTTGCCTGTTGCGTCATGCCGTCGGGGTTTTTCAAAGAAAATCTAGCAAGAAGGAGTCAACATCATGCTGAAACCTCGCATAGGGCTTATCAGTGGCATTGTGTTGCTCTCAGGTTGCGCCGGTATGAATAGTGAGTTTGAATTTGGTAAACCGGCTAAAGACTCGGGTTATTGGATGAGTGAGGCGGATGCGATGACCAATACTGCCAGTTATTCAGTCTCCCAACATAAAGGCGAGGTCGTTAAGTCCGCTAAAGGATTTAACCTATCGGCTTACCGTTTAATTCAATTAAACCCGATGCAAACAGCGGTAACATTGTTAACTGAGCGACCTCAGAACATAAGCAACCCATTATTACCGTCACCCGCTAAAAATCTTTCTTCACGCTGGTTAACGAATAACGTCACCGTACAGTCCCCTGCTGCGTGTCCGGCAAGTCCTTGTCTGTCTGAAATCAGCGCTCCGTCTCGGCAAGCGGAGCGGATAACGCGCGTGTGGATAGCCCCTTATGTGTCACCGGATGAAGTCGTCCATACCGGCGAAGTGGTTTATTTCGTGACCACCCCGTCCACCTGGGTAAATGTGGAGAAGGTGTGATGTTAAAACACGTTAATCCACTCAAAATTATTGAACTGGTGGGCAACGCCTTGATGGAAAAAGACACCACCCGTGAAACGGCGAAAAAGCTCGAGTCGATGGATTATCCGCATTTACGCGACTTATTGCCCTATCGGGATTATGACAGCGACCATCAGCTGTTTATTAACCAGAACTCATTAGGCTTTTTACTGGAAGCACAACCCTTAATCGGTGCCAATGAAAAACTGGTCGAATCACTCGAGGAGCTGGTGAAAAACAATCTGCCGCGCGATATGCCACTGCAGGTGATTTTACTGTCCAGTCAAACGGTGTATGAAAAATTAGCTAACGGATTGCGTGATTTTAGCTGGCAGGGCAATCGTGCTGATGAATGCAATCAAATCACGCAGGGGTTTTATCTTGATGCGGCGCGTCATCAGTTTACCAATCCGCAAAATCTGCCGTTGACGCTCAGAGATTATCATCTGTTTTTTGCCTTCTGCCAGCCGTGCAAGCGGGTAACGGAAAGTGAAATCATTAAAGTGCGTGAAATCCGCCGTAATCTGCTAAGTGCACTCAATGCCTCGGATATTCATGCCGAAAATGCGTCAATCGCGCGCTTTTTGCAGATGATGCGCGAAATGATTAATTTGGACACAGAAAGATTAAAGCCGTACTCACCAGAGTGGATAGAAGACAAAGACATTAATCAGCAGATTGTGCAGAACAACACCTGCTATTGGTTTAAGCCGGGGTATGTGGAAATTACTGGGCGCAATGAAGAAGATAACCCGTTTTCTACCCGTGCCATTCACTTTAATCTCGACAGTAATCCCAGAGAGCACTATCTCTGGCAAAACGGCAATATTATTTCCAATCTGCTTAATCCGCAAAACGGCATCCGTTGCCCATTTGTGATGAGTTTTATTATCCAAACCGAAGACCAGTCCCGTAGTCAGGGTGAAGCCAATAAGCAGTTTCTGGATTTGGAGCGGAAAGTCTCTTCGTCTTATGCCAAATATATCCCCTCAACCAAACGCCAGCACGCCGAATGGAAAAGTTTGCGAGAAGGATTGCTCTCTACGGCGACTTCACTGTCCGGTTATTACTTTGGCGTCACGCTCTTTTGTCGTGATGATGAAGAGGAAGCGGCTAAAGAAGCCGAGCGCACCAAAAAAGCGTTTTCCATGCAGGGGCTTAATATGGTCAGAGCCGATTTAATGCAGATGCGCAATTTCCTGGGTCATTTGCCCTTTGCGGTGGGCGATAATCCGAAGCTCTGGAAAGACTTTTTAAAAACCGGTGCCATTCAGCGAGCAGAATCCTTTCAGGCGGTCAATTTAATGCCGATTATCGCCGATAACAAACTCAGTCAGGCAGGGATAGTGTTCCCGAGTTACCGCCATCAACTGGCGTTTCTCGATATTTTTGACGCAAGTTTGCCGAATACTAACTTTAACTGGTTTGAATCGGGCACCTCAGGCGCAGGGAAATCGGTGTTGGCACAAACGATTGCCAGGCAGGTATTAGACAGTGGAGGGTATTTGTCCATTTTTGATATCGGCGACAGCTACAAGGCGTTTTGCCAGAGTGTAGGTGGCACCTACATTAACGGGGAAACCTTGCGCTTTAATCCGTTTGCCAATATCACCGATATCACCTTGAGCGCTGAGCGCATTCGTGACCAGTTATGCATTCTGGCCAGCCCCAATGGATTGATGGATGAAGTGCATGAATCACTGATACTGGAAGCGATTACCGAATCCTGGCCTAACAAAAAACAGGATATGCGTATCGATGATGTCGTTAATTACCTAAAAAACCATCGCGATAAAATCCAGGCGGCCAGTCGCATCACCGGTCGCATTGATGAAATTCTGGTCTTACTCAATAAATACACCACCAAAGGGATATATGGCAAATACTTTAACAGCAGTGAGCCGACCTTAAAGCCTGATATGCGCTTTGTGGTCACCGAACTGGGGGGATTGAAAGCCAATCGGGATTTGTTAATGGCAGTGCTATTTACGCTCATGCTTTGGTCAGAAAACCTGATGTACAACACGCCGCGTAGCTTACGCAAGATGAACATTATTGATGAAGGCTGGAAACTTCTGGATGCAAAAAGCCCTAAAGTCCGTGATTTCATCGAAGAGGGTTACCGTACTGCCCGTCGGCATAATGGCTCATTTGGCACCGTAACACAAAGTATCCGCGATAAAAATTTAAGTACCGCAGCACTGGCCGCTTATGACAACAGCAGTTTTAAATTCACGCTGATGCAAGATGCAAAAGCCTTCACCACCTTTCAGAAAGAAGAGCCTTCCACCTTTAACGAGATGGAGTGGGCGTTAATTCAAAAGTTCCCCCCTGCGAGCCGTGCCGGATTTAGTGCCGTACATTTAAGCGTCGGCGGTTACAGCAGTTTTCACCGATTGATGCTCGACCCGTTAAGTAATGAGCTTTTTTCCTCTCGAGGTGACGACTTCACCTATCGGGAGAAACGCCTAAAGGAAGGCGCAAACATTAATGACATTATTTTTGAAATGGCGCAAAAGAAAGACCCTGCGTTATTGGCGAAATTAAAACAAGTGAAACCGTGATAGGGGGTGTGATTGGATATCTTAATAATCACGTTTCTGATGATTGCCGCATTGTGGTTTAGTGTTATTCGATTGGATGAAACAGGGAAAAGACGAGTTGTGCTCGATATTGCGTTAGTGCTGACGCTGAGTGTAGGAAGTGTTATGTGTTTATTAAACATTCTTGAAAGTATTCCTCACTCATGTCATGGGCTAGGGCTTTAGTGAGCGTTTGTCATATCGATTAACTTTTTTTGGAGAAAATAAATGCAAAAAATAGTGGCATTACTCACGGGATTAACGAAAACGCATGCAATAAGTAAAGCGATCAACTCCGGTTTCGCTTCGTTTTTCATGCTGTTGGTGTCTTGTTTTTATACCGTTGGGGTAGGGGCAGGCGGGATATCGTTCAACGCCGTCACCCAACTAATAAAACAAAACCCTAACCTTGAAATCCTGGCGTTTTTTTGGGGGATGACCCAAACACTCTGGATTTTAGGTGTTTTTTGTTTGGGTTTGGCAATCGTTGAGTATTTTAGCCAAAAAACAACAAAACCTCACTGGATGAAAGTCTGGTTAAAGCCAAACCCCGATTTTAAATGGATGGTTAACATGCTGTATGGGTCAGCGATAATTTTGCTGATGGTGGGATTCACTGCTCGCAATCTCGGACTGGATGTCAGTCAAATTCAGTTGTTCGCCGTTAACACCAATCTGCCCTCATTGCTGATATTTTTCCTTTCTTTAGGGCATGCAGCATTAGTGTCTTCAGGTTTATTTGCCCTATTAGGCGTAATAGATAACCTGCTTGCCCTAAAAAAGCCCACTCAAAAGGCATAAACGCATGAAAAAGACCGCCATCATCAATTTTATCACCTGCAGTTTGTTAAGTGCTCTGCTGATGATTTCCGCACAATGCTGGCTTTTTCCACCGATGCAGATTGTCACCTTTGATATGAAAAAGACCACCGATCGCTTTTTAGTGCAGGTGAGCAAACTGCACTTGTCAGATGAGAAAAAAGACCAGTTAATTGAACGATATAACAACACCTTAAAGCGGGTGCTAGAAAAAAATAGTAAAAGTAACACCGTAATATTGGTCAGTGGCGCAGTGATGGCAGGCGCAATAGATAAAACCGCTGATATCCAGCAACAAATTGCCGAAGCGATGAAAAACCATGAATAAGTGGCTGCTCTGTTTTTTATTTTTGACAAATTTTAGTGCGATTAGTCTAGCCACTGAAATCGGCACGTTTGGCGATGTGTGGGGGGTTGCTGAACAAAACCTGCTGACGGTGATTGAAGGGCAGGTGGAGAGTACCTTTTTAGGCAATGAAGAAAAAATCCACAAAGAGTGGCGTGAACTGGTAACAAAAAATGCCGAGCGACCTGAACCCTTACAGGGACTCACAAAAGCAGTAAAAAATACCACGCGGACGTTTGACCCCAGTTTCACGGTTACCAAAAATATTCGTGACCACAACGGCATCGTTTTTGCGTGCAAAGGGCAGAAGGTGAATCCGTTTGATATTACCCCCTTTAATGAAACGCTTTATTTCATCGATGGTGATGACGAAAAACAGCTTGCCTGGGTCGCCGCGCAAAAACCCGCGACCGCCATCCAAAAAATCATTTTGGTGAACGGAAATATAAAAACCACGGCGGAGACCTTAAATCAGCGTATCTACTTTGACCAGGGTGGCGTTTTGGTTAACCGGTTCGGCATTGAGAAATTACCCAGCGTGGTCGATGAAATGCCAAATCAATCCTTACTACGCATAACTGAGGTGGCGGTAAAATGAGTCAGTTTGAAGATTTAGAAGTTAATCCCGAAAAATCCGATCATCACCGTATTTATCTTTATCCTGCCAGTGGGACGCTTGAGCAGGAAATAGGGGAAGAGCTGAGAGCGATGATGAATGTCGGTATTCCTGATATGCGTATTTGTTTATTCGATCAACCAGACCTAGAAATTGAACATTTTGACGTTTTAATTGAATTCAGCCATCAAGTAGCCCCTGAATTTTCGCCTGACGACGAAGTTTACGTTTTTGATGAAGCAAAAACGGATGCCGACATTGGTGATGAATTATTCAATCGGCTGATGAAGTTAAAAAAAGGCACCGAAATCAGAATACAAAAACAGGAGATTTTATGAAAAGTCGTATCACAGTGGGTTTATTAATGAGCGCATTACTGTTGCCGGCTGCGGTATTAGCCGAAACAACACGCTGTACGCCAAAACATACCGAGGGCGACACGATTATTGCAGTAGATTGTAAAGTGCTGAGCGCCGAAGAAATCCAAAAAAGCGCCATTGAAGATATCAGCACAAATTTTGGTGGCATGCATCCTGTCATTAATGCAAAAGGAAGCGTCACGCTTGTCGCGGTTTATGATTATGCGTGTGCCGACTGTAAAAAAATGGCACCGATGTTGTTAACGCTGGCAAAAAACCACCCCGATATTCGCGTGATATTTCGAAATACGCAAGGTGAATTACCGAATGCCCAATTAGCGGCACAGGCTGAAAAAAAGGTCTGGATATTGCAGGGAGAGAAGGCATTTATGCACTATTTTAGCCAGCTATTTAAGGGGCAATCCGTAAAGGATGCGATGTTTGGCGTAGGGATTGCGTTTGCTGGCACGAAAGATGAACTTTTGGGATGGGATGTCACGAGCGACAAGATAGCCAAGCAAACCAAATACTTCCTGGAAGAGTTAAATATAAAAACCACACCCGCTTTCATTGTCACTGCCACCAAAAATCCAGACGTGAACACCACCACAATGTTAACCGGTGTGGTCGATGAAAAAACGTTATTATCCACCGTCCAAAAAGCGAAGTGAGGTGAATAATGAAAACGCGACGCTTGCACTTATTGTTTGCTTTTTTACTACTCAATCCGATGCTAGCAAAAGCGTCATTGTGTGAGGGTCGCTGGGTTAATCCCATTACCGATATCTGCTGGCGTTGTCTGTTTCCAATCAGCCTTGGTGATATCAGTTTAAATAGCAGTAGCCTGCCGGATACGCGTAATCCTTCATCACCGATTCAGCTATGTCCTGCGCCACCGCCGTTATTTCAGCGTATTGGTCTTGCGATAGGTTTCTGGGAGCCGTTTGCCATGACCGATGTCACCCGTGCTCCGATGTGTATGGTCAATATGGGCGGTTTCACCATTCCGATAGGACAGATTGGTATGGGAAAAGGCACCAAAGGCGCGAATGAAAATCCAGGCGGGATGTATCACGTTCACTGGTACAAATATCCCTTGATTAGCTGGCTCAATATTTTAACCACCATTGGCTGCATGCAAGGTGGGGAATATGACATTGGCTATCTCTCCGAACTTGACCCGATGTGGATGGACGACAATCTGGCGCTTTTTACCAATCCGGAAGCGCTGCTGTTTGGCAATAGCATTGCCCAGTTAGCCTGTGCCGCCGATGCGATTGCCAGTGAGGCCCGTTTACCACTGGATGCGCTCTTTTGGTGCGCGGGCTCACATGGCTCGATGTATCCGTTTACAGGGACGATTTATTCTGAAAGCAGTGGCATTAATAGTGCGCTGCTGCTTACCGAACGCATGAATTTTAAATTACATCGTCAGGGCATGATTTGGGACACGATAGGGGAAAATAAAGCCGTGTGTCAGGAATACCCGACCGTGATTATGCCAAAAAGCCGTTATCGCTATCAGATGGTCAATCCCGTGCCGGATGCCAATCAGTGTCACCCCACCGGTCGCAGTGTGATTCGCTGGCAAACCGGTAAAGAAATGCCCAACACTAAGAAGAATTACGGCTATCTGGTGTGGAAAAAACGCAACTGTGTGGTGCTTTAGGAGAATGAAGATGCGAAAACTCACCTTACTCTCACTGTTAATCTTGCTGGCTTCAGCCACTTCAAAGGCAGAGGAAGGTATGTCGTTAGAAGGCGTGACGCAAGAAACCGCCTATTTTCTCTCATCCAGCATTCCTGAAAAAACGTTAGTACCATTATTAAAATCAGCGCAAATGAAGCAAATTCCGGTCTATTTTAATGGGCTGATAGATAATAGCATGGAAAAAACGGCGCGTTATCTGCTTAATCTGATTAAAAAATATCAGGTCAGCGGCATTCAGATTGACCCCTTGCGCTTTGACTATTATGGCATTACCCAAGTCCCCGCGCTGGTTAAACGTTGCGGCAAAACGTTTGATATCGTGTATGGGTCAGTGGCGCTGGAGGAAGGATTAACGCAAATCAGTCGTCATGGAGTGTGCGGTGATGAATAAAATACTGACCGTGCCACTCTTTATGTTTGCGATATCGGCTTTTGCCAACGATATGGATAGTGCCGCGAAAGAAGGTTATGACCTCGCCGAACAAACACAAAAACAGGCAGAGTCTACCCTTAAGGATTTTCAGCCGCAAAAAGAACTGCCCAATTTTACCGCCAACCCTAATGAGGCGGATTTTTATCAAGATTCATCGAAAATAGGCAATGCTGCCAATCAGTCACTGAATGAAAGTGAGTTAGGCAAGCTCGCCCGTGAAACTTACATTAATAATCCCAAAGATAAAATTGATTGGCAATCGGATATGGTGAAAAACAGCCAGACCATCCAGGAAAATGCCGAGGGGATTACGGCAGGGAGTGCTAAGCAGTGCAGTAAAAAAAGCATTAGCCAATCAACCTTTAAAGCGCATGTTTGCGAGCGGGGAAAAACGATAGTCAGTACCTGTACCAACACGGCAAGCGTTGAGTGGGCAAGTGAAACGCAAACCAAAACCGTCACCCGCGTTTATCAACTACAAAACCTGCCTTTCCATAAGGAAGGGAGGCGGATTGTTGCGGTTATCACGCCGGATGTGGATGGCACGATAGAAAAAGTGACTTACACCTATCAAGGTTGTTACCGTTGCCACCACAGCGTGGGCATTTCAGGGATGGGGGATAGTTTTATTTATTGGCTCGGAGGAAAGGAATCTATTAGCGGTGAGCTAAAGATAACTAATCGAAAATTCATTAAAGGCAAGCCAATCCCTTTTTCACACAATGATAAAAGCCGCTCTGGCGCCTATCGCTTTCATCAGCCTGCCAAATTAACCTTGCGCTTTACCGTAAAAGCCAAAGAGACAATCTGGCACCCGAAAGTCGTTTGGACGCAAAAATGCCCCGTTGATAAGGCCAATGCCGTCAAAACCAAAGCCTGGTGCAGCCAAAAAGGGGAGACCCGTTATGTTGTTAAAGACGGTAAACGTTATCCTGTCACGCTCCCTTGCTGGCAGCAATCGGAGGAATGGGTGGTCTCTGAAAACGATGACAATACCTGTGGACGCTGGGAAAAAGACCCCAATTGCAGCGAAGGGTCACGCCAGTGTTTGCAGAAAATCGGCAATTTATGCGTTAAAGAATCGGTGAAATTCCAGTGTCAACAAACCATGCAGGGGGAAGGCTTTCTTTGTGGCGGTAAATTCTACTGCTCAGACGGCAAGTGTGCCGCCATTGCCTCAGGTAAAAACAATGACTTTGGCGAAGCAGTATCACAATTAGCCGCACTCGCTAAAGCCGGTAAAGACATCAGTGGGGATGGCAATAATATCAGTGCCTTTACCGGTAAACCGATGGCGTGTCGTAAAACCGCCATTGGCTTTAGTAATTGCTGCAAAAGCAGCGGTTGGGGACATGATATTGGGCTGGCCAGTTGTGACAGTGAAGAAAAAGCGATAGGCAAAGCCAAAGAAAAAGGGTTGGTGGTCGATGTGGGGGAGTTTTGCGCTGAAGACGTGTTAGGCGTGTGTTTGCGAAAAAAACACAGCTATTGCGTGTTTGACAGTAAGCTCGCGCAGATTGTGCAAGCGCAAGGTCGGGATGGTCAACTGGGCGTGGGGTTTGGCAGTGCTAAACATCCCGACTGTCGCGGACTGACGATTGACGAGTTGCAACAGGTGAAATTTGATACGCTGGATTTCACCGAATTCTATTACGAACTCAATAGCCAAACGAAACTACCGTATAGCAAAAAGCTCACTGAAAAAATCAGTCAGCAGATTAAAAACGAATTACAGGGGCGCAAATCATGAAACGCCTTTTGTTAAGTGGCTTGCTGTTATCGGCGGTGGTTACCGCCAAACCGGACGATGGCTATCACTATTCCCCTGCGGTTGGCTGGCACTGGTATAACGAACCGGCACCGCAACAGGAATCGCCGGAAGCGCCGTCATCACCGCAAAAACCGCTGTCAGCCGTGGAAACCATGCAAAAAATCAAAGCGCTCGGCGATGAATTACGCAATGCTGCGGTGCTCGACCCGAAATCACCGGAGAAAGTGGCGCGCTGGATGGCATTTCAAAACTACTGGTCGGATAACGCCAGTCAGTTTTCAGCCACCTGGCAGAAGGTGCTACTCCTCAAACCAGAACTCGATTACAACAACCGTCACTCACACTATAACGCCACCGCAACCTTGTCTTACGCGAACGAGCGTAAAGCCCAAGCCACCGCCATTAAATCCGTCAATCAACGCTATGGGGTCTTTTTCTTCTATCGTGGCAAGGTACCGTTGGACAACAAATTAGCCCAAGTGGTGCGGGAATTTGCCCGGCAATATCAGATGGCGGTGATGCCAATTAGTGTGGATGGCGTCATCAATCCCGAGTTACCCAACAGCCAGAAAGACCGTGGACAGGCGGCAAAAATGCAAATTCGCTATTTCCCTGCACTCTTTTTGGTTGACCCGAGCACGGGCAACTACCATCCACTGGCTTATGGTTTTATCAGTCAGGATGATTTAGCGAAACGGTTGTTAAACCGCGTGACTGATTTTGCGCCGAGAGATTAACGATGAAAACACTATTTGCTTTTTTCGTACTGCTTTTCGTCATTCCTGCCAATGCGGGCGCGATTGATGAAATCGCCGCACTCGAAAAACACAAAACGGTAGCAGCAGAGAATAAGCTGGCTCAACAGCGCGCAGCGCCCAACGCGAAGCCACAGACCTTTCGCTTATCAAACGGACAGGTGCTTAATATCACCGATTGGCAAATCGTGCATTTTATGAAATCCGATTGTCGGTATTGTCAGCAGTTTAACCCTGTGCTCAATGCCACCGCGCAGCAACTGGGTATTCCGGTTTTTGTCTACAGTTTTGACGGACTCGGTGATAGCACATTTAGCAACGTATTACCGGTAACCCCTGATGTGATTGGTGATTTTTTCCCAGAATTACCGCAGGTAACGCCAACGGATTTTGTTGTTAACACGCAAACGCTGGTCGCTATTCCCGTTTCGCAAGGCATGCTGAGCGCAGAAATGTTTATTAACCGACTGGAGCAGTCTTTTCTGTTGGTTGAAAAACTGGGGGTATTGCAATGAAAAACCGCAATCCAATAATCGCCATGATGCTGTTTGGTGCCACAGCGCACGCGGGTATCAATGAAGATTTAAACAAGTTTTTCCAGCAACTCGATAGTGGCAGTGGCGGGAATATTACGCAAGCGGCGGCGTGGCAAGGACAGGCAGCAGGTTATCTCACGGGTGGGTCGCTGTTTCTGCGCAATCCCGTCAGGCAAATCCAGCTTATTTCGGTCACCTTACCCGAAGTGAAATCTGGTTGTGGCGGCATTGATGCCTATCTGGGGTCATTTAGTTTCATTAACTCCGACCAGATAAAAATCATGGCCAAACAGATTTTAAGTAATGGTGCGGGTTACGCGTTTGATTTGGCCTTGGAAGCCGCACTACCGCAAGCCAAGGCGGTTAAGGATTATCTGCAGAAGCTGGCGACCGATATTAACAACACCAATATCTCCACCTGTCAGGCGGCACAAGGCATTATCGGTGGACTGTGGCCAAAAAATCAGGCCAACACCCAACATATTTGTCAGGATATCGCCGGTAACCACAGCGTTTTTGCCGATTGGGCAGCGTCCCGCCAGGGCTGTGGCGTGGGCGGCGAAACCAACAAGGTGTTTAACCACGCCAACGACGAAGAGAAAAAGCGCATACCGCGCAATCGCAATTTAACTTGGAGTGCGTTTGAGAAAATTAACCAGTTTATAAGTAATGACAGGGAATTAAAGGAGCTGATGATGTCGCTGGTCGGCACCGTGATTTATGGCAATCAGGGAGAGTTATCGGTGTTGCCAGGGCTAGGGGCAAGTGACAGTGTGATGGACGCAATTTTAAAAGGGGGCACAACGGAGGTATATCGTTGTGACGATGTCACGCAATGCCTGAAGCCCACAAAGAGCAAAATCACGGTTACCGCCAGCCATGGCATGATAGCACAAATCCAAAAGTTGTTGTCAAGCCTGTTTAAAAAATCCACCACCGATGCGGCGTTAACCGATAAGGAAACGGCCTTGATTGGCAGTACCCGCGTCCAAATCCTGCGCTATGTGATTGACAGTGCCTCACTCAGTCTCGATGAATCGATAGTCACATCGCTGGCCGAATACATCGCCAGCGACATGGTGGTGAGCTATATCGACGGTCTGATTGATTTGGTGGAAGTAGCCGGCGCAGGCAGTCTTAATACCGAGGAAGAAAACAAACAGTTTCAAAACAGCCTTAGAACCGTGCGCGAGAAAATGGCGCAGCGCTTAACTAAAATGCGGATTAATCAAAGTCATCTGCTGGAGCTTGAGCGCAATTTGCACTATTTGCGCCAGCAACTCTCATCGGGTTTGTCTTCCCGATTGATGAGCAACTATCAGTTTGGAGGGTGAAGATGGTGTTAGATACCTGGTTTATCAGTGGCGGCGATATGGTGACCCAAACCTTAAATGCGGTGGCGGCGATGGTCAATCACCGCACCTGGGGTGGGCTGCTTTATCTGGCGGAAACGCTCGGCATTTTAACCTGCGTCATGACGTACGTTAAAACCCATGACTTAAAGGGACTCTTTGCCTGGGGCTTTACCTTTGTTTGTGTGACGGCATTATTGCTCACACCGAAAGTCACCGTAGTGGTCAACGACCTGACGAGGCCGGATAAAATCAATCGGGTGGATAATGTGCCGGTGGGCTTGGCTACCCCACTTTGGTTATTAACGGGTATCGGCCATTCTGTGGCCACCTTCTATGATGATTTTTTCCATCTGCCGGAGAGTGTTGCCTACAGCAAAACCGGATTGATGTTTGGCCAGAAACTGATGCAGGAATCCTTAACCTTTCACAGCCATAGCCCTGAAATTAATGCCAATTTCAGTGAATACGTCAAAAACTGTGTCATCCCCGATATTCAGCTTAACCACAAATACAGCTTAAGTCAGCTACTCAACACGCGTGATATTTATAGCCTGATTTTCTCAAAACCCAGTCCCTTAAGAGGGATTTATTATCAGGGGTGGGAGGCTGAAAACACCGAGGGGGCACGCAGTCAGTTTATGACCTGCCAGCAAGCCACAGTCAAACTCAAATCACTGCTTAATCTGGATACCACCGGAACCGGCAATACACTGATGTTTTATGCACGAAAGCTCTTTCCAGGCCGCCACGATGCATCAGTGGTGTTACCGCATATGCTCGAAGGCAGCTACAACTACTTCATGAAAGCAAGCCAAAGTGCGGCGGATATTTTAAAACAGAACATCATGATAGCGGGTTTAAGAAAAGGCTTTAACGCCTATGCCGCAGCCATGAATGACCCCGCGGGGTTAAACCTGATTACCACGGAACAGTCGCTGGCCAAAATGCGCTTATCCCATCAAGCCAGTTATCATCTGGCCAGTGAAATGTTACCGCAACTCAATACCGTGTTGATGCTTTTATGTATTTCGCTCTTTCCGATTATGGCTTTAGCGCTTTTTGTGCGAGAAATAACGTACAAAGTCATCATTAATTACCTTAACATCATGGGCAGCCTCATGTTGTGGCCAGTGATGTTTGCTATTTTTAATCATGTTTACAACTTCATGATGGCAACCACGCTAAATGGCGAAAATGTGACGTTTTCTAATCTGGACAGACTGACCCAGACCGGCAGCACGACGGCTGGTATTGCTGGCTGGATGATGATGTCGATTCCGTTTTTAAGTTTTAAACTCTTCACTTCCCTCGGACAACAGATTGCCAGTGCCGGCTCCTATTTGGGTAACGCCCTGGCAGGGGCAACGACCGCCGATGCGTCAGCGGTGGCTAGTGGCAATTACAACATGGCCAATATGCAGGTGGAAAACATCAACGGCTTTAAAACCGATTTAAACCGCAGTTACAAAGCGGGACTCTCCAGCCAGCAAATCGATAACGGGGCGATGATTAGCACCACCCAAAGTGGCCAGCATATTGTCGATACCACACAAGCTATCTCGAAATTGCCGTTTAGTCTGGACACCAGTTCGATGCTCGATACCAGCTTTAGCAAAGCGTTAAGCAGTCAACACCAAGAAAGTGAAAGTTACCATCAGGGCTTAAAGAGTTCCATTAATGATACCTATAATATTTCAACGGCGCTAAGTAATCAGTTTAGCAAGCAGGGATCGCAAGATAGTAAATTATCCAGTGAACAACGCCAGGCGATTGAGGATGTTCAACGACAATCCCAATACGCAAAAGAAGCCATGTCTTCCAATAACAGTACATCCAGAGAGGATAGAACTTCAACCGATAGTACCGATGTTGCCGGTTTTGGATTTGGGGCAAAAGGAAGCCTGAGTGTTAGCAAGGGATCATCAAACGCAAAAGCGAGCGCGGAATTAGATGCTAACGCAAGGTACAATCATGAATGGCGAGACACTAATACAGACTCTGCGTCAAAAAGCAACAAAACCAGCGAAGATATGCAAGTGGCAAAAGATTTCGCATCGAGTCAGTCAGCAACCGTTATTAAGAATATGACAGACGATGAAATTAGTCGTATCTCTAATTCGGAAACCCGTTCTTTAGTCAGAGATCTAAGAGCCTCTCTGCAAAATACCAGCGAAAACTTTGCAGGATTTACCGCAAGTCAAACCAAAGAGCAGCGCATATCTGAGCAAGCCAATTTAACGGAAACAGAACGCCTAAGTGCTTCGCACCGCCTGGAGCAGGAATTTACCCAGTTTGCTTATCAACGCTTAGGGCAATCAGAGGCGAGTCATGTGTTAACCGACAGTGGGTCACCAGAGGTTAGAGCACAGCGTGAAGCGCTGGTAAGTGAGTTTAGCGACAGGATTGCCGAGGATATCCGCCATAATCATTTTGCCAGTCAAACAGTAGTCGCCAGTCATTATCAGGGCATGCAAGTCCCACATGATGCCAGTCAATATAATCCAAACGGTTTTAATCAAAATGTGGGGCAATTGGAAACGCAAGCCAATAAAGGCCAAATTCGACAACACCAGACCATTGTTAACCCAGAAACGGGTGAAAGCAATAAAGTCAGCCTACTTGAATCCGCCGAGGCCAATACCGGTGAATATGCAAAAGCGATACGGGCAGAAAAAACCGATTTTGGGCATAACGTGGCACCCACGCAGGATAAAATAACCGCCAATGAGAAGGCCATAAATAAGGAAAAATCCACTAATCTTAAAAGGTACGAGGATAAAGGAGGAAAATCAGAATGAGATTTATTGCATTTATCATCACAATAGTCATCCTCGAAACGCTGTTTTTGTTCTACTTTAAGCAAGCATCATCGATGATCGCGATGAGCGTCATTAACCTTAGCGCTGTATTTTGTTTTTTTTCAAAAAATTGGCGTGAAAGTGAAAAAGTATTCAAATACCCTCTGTTCGGTGGCTTTTTTATCGGAAATATTTTAATTCTCTCAAGAGAATTTTTAGAGATATCCGCAAAAAATGATGGATATGTGTTTTCCGAAGTTATCTACGGAGGGATAATACTATCCGCAATCATTTCATTATTTATTGCTGGCGCCATTCTTTTTTCTTACGCCCCTCAAGATTGGCAACGGAATGGATATTCAGATCATTCATCACATAACTTTTCTCCTTTCAATAGTGAATACGCAAATAGCAATCTTTTTGATGAAGAGATCTCTGATAGATTAGATACTAATCCAGCCACAGGGCTATCAATGAGTGGATGTGGCTCAGATTGTGCGGGAAATATGTACGGTTCGGGCAGTTATGATATAGGCGGATCTTTATCTTCCTACTCGTTTGATAGTTCTTACGATGATTCTTCACATACTTCATATAACCATTATGACAATGATTTCAGCACGACAAGTGGGTTTGATCACAATGACCATTTCTCAGGGGGTCATCGTGATATTTGATCATCATATCTAACCATCTTTTATCACCATTTTACTTGAACAGGTAGCTGTTCAAGTAATCCCTTATACCTTTAATATGGAGTTTTTAAAAATGGCACACCCTTTTAAGCGTTTAATCTTGGTCAGTTTAATATCGACATCTGTGGCTATAACAGGTGCATATTACCATGCATGCAGATCACCCAATAACATTGATGGAGATCAGCTAATAACATTTAACCAGATCGCTTAATAACATCGATGGAGATCACTTTTGGCCCATTTTGTTATTCGGTGATCTCCATCAATGTTATTCTAATTATCACAGGTGTGTTGAACTGTATTCTTTGCCATATGAGGGTAGAGAATACCTATGCCAACAGTACCTATTTCAATGAGAAAACTAAAAGAAATACTTAGACTTAAATATGGAGCCAAGCTCAGTCATCGCCAGATAGCTCGTAGCTTATCGATATCGCCATCTGCTGTATCACGATATGCTAATCGGGCAGCTCAACTGGGGATAAAACAATGGCCTTTACCCACAGAATGGGACCCATCTTCCTTACGAAAGGCATTTAGCCAGACTAAAGTGAAGATGAAAAAACATTCTTTACCTGATTGGGCGGAAGTACATAAAGAATTACGTAACAAAATAGTGACATTACAACTGCTCTGGGAGGAATATGCTGAACAATACCCAGGGAGTTTTTATAGTTATAACCATTATTGTCGTCTTTATCGTGAATGGTTAAAAACCACAAACCCATCAATGAGGCAAGTTCATAAAGCCGGTGAAAAACTCTTTGTTGATTATTGTGGTCCCACTATCAATATTATTAATCCCAATACTGGCGAAACCAGAACAGCACAGCTCTTTGTTGCTGTTCTTGGCGCATCAAACTATACATGGGCAGAAGCAACGTGGTCTCAGCAGCTTGAGGACTGGGTAATGAGCCATGTTCGCTGTTTCCAATCGCTTGGGGGTGTACCTGAGATTGTGGTGCCTGATAACTTGAAAAGTGCAACTTCACGAGCCTGTAAATATGATCCTGACATCAACCCGACTTACCAACAAATGCTTGAGCATTACAATGTTGCCGTCATGCCAGCCCGTCCTCGTAAGCCAAAAGATAAACCTAAGGCTGAAGTCGGCGTGCAGCTTGTTGAACGTTGGATTATGGCCCGACTTCGTCACGAACACTTCTATAGTCTTGCTTCACTCAATCAACACATCCAGGTTTTATTGAAAAGGCTAAATACCAAAAAGATGCAAAAAATGAGTTACTCTAGAGCTGAGCTTTTTGTTCAGTTAGACGCCCCTGTGTTAAAACCACTACCAAAAGCCCATTACAGCTTCACTCTGTTAAAGAAAGTTAGAGTCCATAAAGATTATCATGTTCAGATTGATAACCATTATTATTCGGTTCCATATACGCTTCTCGGAGTACAATTAGAAACTCGAGTTTCCGGCGAGTTAGTCAGATTATTTAATAAAGAGCAGGAAGTTGCAGTCCATCCCCGCTGCAGAACTTATGGCTACAGCACTCGAACAGAACATATGCCTGAATCCCATAGACAGCATGCAACCTGGACACCTGAACGTCTTCTTGAGTGGGCCGCTAGTTTGGGCAGTGATGTCCATGACTATGTTCTTCAGGTACTGAACTCTCGACCTCATCCAGAACAAAGTTATCGGTTTTGCCTTGGGCTTCTAAACCTTCACAAAAAATACAGCAATGCAAGGCTTAATGCCGCTTGTGCCAGGGCGTTAAAAACTCAAGTATGGCGATTAGCTGGAATAAAATCAATCTTAGAAAAAGGACTAGATAAACAGACAGTTCCAGATACAAAACCCGACCTGTTATCAACACTGGAGCATGAGAACGTTCGCGGAAGCAAATACTATCACTAATCAGGGAAATTATAATGAATCATCTTTATGAGCAACTCACTGTTCTGAAATTGAACGCATTGCGTGATGCCCTAAGAAATCAGAACGCTCAACCCAATACTTATCAAGAACTCGGATTCGAAGAGCGCCTATCATTGTTAGTCGCAGAAGAATTGACTAATCGTGAGAATAGAAAAGCAGAACGGTTAATTAAGCAGGCAAAATTTAGACTCAATGCAGAACTCTCAGAATTAGATTACCGTAGTAGCAGAGGGATAGAAAAAACGTTAATCCGTTCACTTAGTCAGGGCAGCTGGTTAAGTTTGAAACAGAATCTATTACTTACAGGCGCGACAGGAAGTGGGAAAACCTATCTGGCGTGTGCACTGGGACATAATGCCTGTAGACAGGGATATAAAGTGTATTACTTCCGATTAAAATCCCTAATGGAGCTTTGTTATCAAGGTCATGCAGACGGCAGATATGGTAAGTTGCTAACAAAGCTAAATCACACGGATCTGCTTTTGCTAGATGATTGGGGGCTTGAACCTCTTTCATCAGAGCAACGAAGCGATCTACTGGAAATTATTGACCTAATGTATCAAAAAGGTTCAATTATTGTGGTAAGCCAATTACCGATAGAAAATTGGTACAAAATGATAGGTGATTCAACCCATGCAGATGCAATCTTAGATCGGCTGGTTCATGGCAGCATCAAATTAGAGCTAAAAGGAGAATCAATGCGAAAAATACAAACGCTATTGACTGATGGAGATCAGTGAAGTTAATTTAAAAATGGTTCTGTGATAATGACACAAAGCGATCTCCATCGATGTTAATAAGTGATCTTTTTCATGGTAATACGCAACAGGCTGTAGTGCAGTCAGTACGGCAGTGAAAAAACGCAACCTTGAAGTAAAAACCCAAATGAGCGAAACCATCTGGTTAGATCCGGCTTTACAGAAAACCGTTTACCTGCAAATCAAAAATACCTCCGATAAAGATATGTCGGATTTAGCGAGCTTAATTAGAAAAGCGGTGGAAGCGAAAGGCTATACCGTGGTGAATAATCCGAATGCTGCCTATTACTGGATACAGGCCAATGTGTTAAAAGCCGATAAGATGGACTTAAGAGATGCCCACCGCTTTTTATCACAAGGTTATGAAGGGGCATCGCTTGGCGCAGCAGTGGGCGCAAGCGCCATGGCTTATAACGTCGATTCCACCGGCGGCGCATTAGGCATGGGATTAGCCGCAGGGCTGGTTGGCGCGGCGGTCGATGCCATGGTGGAGGATGTGAATTACACCATGATAACGGACTTGCAAATTAGCGCATTAAGCAACGGCACCAAGGTGACGGTAAATGATACCATGCGCTTAAAACAGGGCACCTCCGGCGCTAAACTTCAGACCAGCACCGAAACCACCAACCGCCATAAATACCAGACGCGCATTGTGTCCAATGCCAACAAGGTCAATCTGAAATTTGAAGAAGCGAAACCGGAACTGGAAAACCAGTTAGCCAAAAGCATCGCTAATATTCTTTAATTTCTCAAAAAATAAAGCCCAGTTAACATCACGCTTTTTCGATAACCAATTGGGCTTCCTCTCGTAAAGGAACGTTTAATAATGAGTCTTGATGCCAGAAACATGACCCAGGGTGGTCAGGTAATTAAGTATATGGTGGCGATGTTTATGCAGATAGCCAATATCGTGGCGTTCTGGGTAATTCTGGCTACCATTCTTGTTTTTTTTGCCACCATTGCCTTTCAAATCCCGTTTGAGAAGATGATACACGGGTTATCCTATTGGGCAATGGATACACTGGTCATCCCGCTACAGGAAGCGATTGGCACCAGCGAAGGCGGCACTTTCACCTTTCACTGGTTAAACCCCAGAACCGGTCAGGTGGTTGAATTTGAAAAAACCGCACGCGAGGTGCGTATCGACAGGTATTTTATTCATTGCTATGTGTTATTGAAAGACGCGGCATTTTGGGCGTGGGGTGTTGCCTCCTTTACCTTTATTGGTTTGATTGTGGCGGTGTTCTGGTGGTTAGGTAAAAAAGGCGCGCAGCAGCGAAAAAATGAGATTATTGGCGGTCGCTATCTGGCAAATTCGGTAAAAGAAATTAACCAGTTTTTAAAAGCCAACGGTAAACTCTCATCGCTTAAAATTGGGGATTTGCACCTGGTTGAAAACAGTGAACAGCAAAATATTGGGCTGCATGGCACGGTGGGAACAGGGAAAAGCACCGTTATTAATGACCTGTTGAGTCAGGTAAGAAAGCAGGGGAAAAGAGCCATTATCTACGATAAAGGTAATAACTTTATTCCGCTTTTTTATCGGGAAGGCAAAGATATCATCTTAAACCCAATGGATGCACGTTGCCCGAACTGGGATTTATGGCGAGAGTGTCAAGACCGCGCCGATTTTGAAACCTTTGCGCTGCCCTTGTTCCCCGATGCCAAAAGTGGTGACCCGTTCTGGCTCATGTCTGCTCGCCTGTTGTTTGTTGCGACCGCAGAGCATATGCGCTCACATCCTGACCGCTCGATTAAAAAATTATTACAGCGGTTATTGTCCATTTCTCTGGCTGAATTGCATGATTTTGTCCAGGGCACCGATGCCGCTAATTTAGTCGATGGCAGTATAGAAAAAACCGCCATGACCATTCGTACCGTGTTAAGTGCTTATGTCAAAGCGTTGCGTTACTGTCAGGGATTGGAAAAAGAAGGCAAGCCACCTTTCTCCATTCGGGAATGGGTACAAAATGCCGATGAAGATGCCTGGATTTTTATTTCCAGTGATGGTCGTTTGCATGCCGCCTTAAAGCCGTTAATCAGCACCTGGCTCAATATCACCATGCAATCCGTGCTGGCATTACCCCCAAGCAGAGAACGGCGTATCTGGACAGTGTTAGATGAGTTGCCCAGTCTTCATAAGCTGCCCGTTATTCTGGATTACCTCTCAGAAGCACGTAAGTTTGGTGGGGCAACCCTTATCGGCATTCAAAACTTCTCGCAACTGGAAGCGAACTATGGCGCTCAGGAAGCACGGGCGATTTGGGATTTAGTCAATACTACCTTGTATTTTCGTGCCCCCAGTGGCAGTGTGGCGGAGTGGGTACAAAAAGAACTGGGCGAAACCCGGTTGCTGAAATTCCGAGACCAGTATAGTTATGGGGTCGATACCATTCGTGATGGCGTGAACTTCTCGAAAGAAGATACCCGCGAAAAAATTGTCAGTTTTTCCGATATTCAGAATCTGGATGATTTGCAGTGCTTTGTTTCACTGCTTGGCGATGTGCCGATTGTTAAACTCACCCTGGAACATAAACAATATGAAACGATTGCCGCAGGGAAAATTGAGCGCGATGTCTCCGCCATTTTTGATAATCAGATTGAGCAGGAGCTGAATAAATCGGGGATTGAAAATAAAGCCGAAGCCATTGCCAGTAACACGTTCAATAATGACAAAAAAGCAAACACCAATACCGACGAAAGCAATAAAAATGAAGAGGGAAATAACACCACGCCGAATAACACCGCTATAAATAGTGAAAATGACGGCATGGGTTTCAGTTACGCCTGGTATGACAACAAAACAACCGTTACACCCGAATTAGCCCAAACCGCTGACAGTAGTGATTCTGAATCGCCTCTCGATGAATATCAGGACATCAACAATAATAACCCGCGAAAAATCGAGCATGAAAAATCGGTGTAAGGAAAGTTGATATGTTGACCGTTAATAAAATTACCAGCTCTGCCGGTGCAGCCAGTTATTATGAAGAAAAGGACAATTACTATTTTAACGGGGCGGATAACACCCAGTGGTATGGCACAGGGGCAAAAATATTAGGCTTAACCGGCAGGGTGAATAAAAACGATTTTTTACAGGTACTAGACGGTAAGTTACCGGATGGCAGCGATATGACGCATTTATCAAAAGGCAAAAATACTCATCGTGCCGGTTACGATTTTACCTTTTCCGCGCCGAAAAGCGTTTCAGTACTAGCATTGGTCGTTGAAGATAAGAAAGTGGTTGAAGCTCATAAAAATGCCGTAACAAAAGCCCTTAATGAGATAGAGCGGATGGCATCGACCCGTACCATGCATCAAGGGATAAGTCGTTTTGAGAATACCGGTAATCTGGTTTCTACCCTTTTTTTGCATGACACCAGTCGAAACCTTGACCCACAACTCCATACGCATGCGGTGATTGCGAATGTCACCCAAAATAAGCAAGGTGAGTGGAAAACACTCTCGTCAGACCGACAAATGGGGCAGGGATTTGTTGAGGTGACCTGGAATAATCAGGTGGCATTAGGGGCATTATATCGCCAGTTCTTGAAAGAGGAATTAACCGAGCAGGGCTATCAGTTTATTGCCGCCGGTCAGAACGGCCAGTGGGAAATAAAAGGCGTACCCACCGATATTTTCTCCAGTCGTCGCAAGGAAATCATTGCAGCGGTTGGGGAAAAGGCAACCGCAAAACAAAAAATGGTGGCCACTTTAGATACTCGCCAGAAAAAAGATTTTTCCAATATTGAAACCGTCCGTCAGGAATGGAAACAAAAGTTACAAGCAACCGGATTTGACAAAAATGCCATTATTAAACCCGTGACCCACCAAAAAATCGACCCTCAGCAACACATCACGCTGCAACAAGCCGTTAAAAATGCTATTCAGTCACTGGAGGTTCATCATCAGAAATTTACCTATGACAAACTCTTAACGCAGGTGATTAATCAGATACCTTTTGAATCAGGCATGATAAACAGCATAAGAGCCAAAATTGGAACGTTTTTGGATGGAGGTACTTTAATCCCCGTTAATAGAGAAGGTACCATCTTTACAACCCCCTATCAGCTAAAAGCAGAAAACGCCGTAGCGCAGTTAATAACTGGCTTAAACGCCAAAGAAAGTGGATTAAACTCAACACAAGCCAACCCATTGATAACCAGTCTGGTAAAAAATAATGCAGCGATTAATTTTGTCAATGTAAAAGGCGACGCAAATCACCATCTTAGCACGCTTTCCCAGATTCAGACGCTGGCGAAGGAAAATCGACAGCCCCATATTATTGTCGTGCCAAATGTGACAACCAAAAACAATTTGGTTGCCGAGCTTAAAAATGACATGAAGGTGATGACGTTAAAAGACATCGAACAAAATGAAAGGGTTGCTAAAAAAGCCTTATTAAGCGTTTATCAGTCCGAAAAGATAGGGCTGGATAAGATGAAAGCCCTACTGCAAACCGTAAACCACCACAATGCAACCGCGATTATTTTCGATAGCACCGCAGGTTCAGAAGCTGGACTGACAAAACAAATAGTCAGTAACCTCAATATCCCAACGATTAACTGTCATCAGGTTAATACAAGCAAACAGCTTTATTTTGTCGAAAAAGTGGATAAAAGAGACCGATCACAACTGGCGGCAAACTATTATTCTCGGTTACACGCCACCAACAAGGAGGCTATCATTCAGACAGGGAATAATAAACTGAATGCTGAGATAACACATAAAGTCCGTAACACATTAATAGAAAAAGGCTTGCTGTCATCCCAATCTGTCACCATCTCAACGCGAAAATCAGTGTTTCTCGATGCCTCAAACCGTAACAACCGCAATACTTATCAGGTCGGTAATCAATTAGAAAAAATAAACGGCGAGCAGAAGGAAGCCTTTTTAATTAAGGACATCGACAAAAAGAGCAACACGCTTGTGTTATCAAATGCTGACGGTCGTTATACCCTGCTTCCTATCAATAAAATATCAAACCACTATCAGTTGTATAAGACCGAACCCCTAGAACTGCGGATGGGGGATAAAGTGAAATCAGAGCGGCGATTTGGTGACAATATTCCTGCCAGTAAAGCCTTTACCGTCAGCCAGATAA
Organism: Arsenophonus sp. ENCA; assembly: GCF_002287155.1. NCBI lineage: Bacteria > Pseudomonadati > Pseudomonadota > Gammaproteobacteria > Enterobacterales > Morganellaceae > Arsenophonus > Arsenophonus sp. ENCA. Next base: position 3,238 of record NZ_NHNG01000062.1, on the reverse strand, counting down.
GAAAAGGAAATTTTTTGTTTCGGGATAAAGTCATCCTTGAAGATAATCACGGCAAGACCTTTTCCTTTTCACCGAAAACCGAAGCCTCATTAGCGTACTATTACTGTGAATCGTTAGGAAAGAGCTTATCAAAAACCAAAACGGTGATTGCTATCACCAATGACCGAGAACTCAACGATAGCACGATTAATCAGATTAAGCGTAGTGGTAAAACGGTCATTGCCATCACCGGACACGATAAAGCCACTATTGATAAAAAAATGGCCTTTAACGATGTAAAAATGGAAACCATTAGTGCAGAAAAAATCGACTTTTATAAGGTAATAAATAACCAGACCGCAAAACAAAATCCGCAAGCTGATATACAAAAAGCCATCGAGATTGCTCTCGATAAATTAACCGGTTCAAAGGTCTTTTTTAATGGTGCGGCAGCGATTACAAAAGCGGTTCAGTTATTACCTCATACGCCCATTAAACAGATTGCCGCTCAGTTTGAAAAACAGTTAAAACAAGGCGACTTTATCGCTATTGATGGCAGTTTTAACACACTGATGGGAAATTTTATCGAAAAATCAACCTTTGAGAGAGAATCACATATACTTAAACAGATATTAGAAGGCAAAAACACCCAGTTACCCCTGATTAAACAGAGTCTACCTATTGATACCTCCGGACTCACGCAGGGGCAACAAAAAGCCGCCGAAAAAATCTTACGTTCACCTGACCAGATTATCGCCATTCAAGGTTATGCAGGCGTGGGGAAAACCACCCAGTTTAAAACCGTGGCAAAATCCCTTAAACAGAATCGACCCGACATCACGCTAATAGGACTCGCACCGACCCACAAAGCGGTGGCAGGACTTAAAGAAGCCGGTATTCAATCACAAACCATTGCCAGTTTTCTGAATGAAAATAATACCGAAACCAACTTTAAAAATACCCTGTTTATCATTGATGAAAGCTCAATGATAGGCAATAAAACCTATGCCACCTTATTAAAAACCATTACTGAAAAATCAGGGCGCATTGTGTTATCAGGTGACAGGCAGCAACTCAAATCTTTTGAAAGTGGCGTACCGTTTAAAGTAACGTTAGAGCGCAGCGCGGCAGACACTGTGGTGATGCGTGAAATTGTTCGACAAAATCCGGAATTAAAACCCGCAATCGAAGCCGTAATAGCGGGCAACATCAAACAATCGCTCGCCGTCATTAATAGCGTGCCGCCAGATACCGTAACGCGGATGAAAGATAGTGATATTCCAGCTAATTCAGTGGTTGACCTCAAAGGGAAAACGCAGGAGGAAAAAATAGCCACGATTGTAAATGATTTCACCAGTAGAACAAAAGACGCACAGGATAACACCCTGATTGTCACCCCATTAAATCGTGACAGAGCCGCGATTAATGAAGCGATTCATCAAACACTTTACCCAGATGACAAGCAAAGCCTCACTATCCCTACCTTGCAACGGATTAATCACGCCGCCGCTGACCTTAAAACCGTCGATTTTTGGCAAACAAACACCGGAAACATTGCTAAAATCAATCAAACCTATTATCACATTAACGAAACGTCATCAGATGGCACCCTTTCACTGCACCAGTCTGACAATCAGCAAGAGTGTTATCTGTCAGTCATGACACTTAATCCCGATGCCATCACATTGTATCAAGCGCATAAGATAACCGTCAGTCCAGGCGAAAAAATTAGGCTGACCGTCACCGATAAAGAACGCATGGCAGCAAATAATGAGATAGGGATAGTGAAAAAAATCGAAGGGGATACCTTGTTAATTGATTTTAAAGGCAAAACATTAACCTATCAGCCAAATCAAGAGATGAGCGACAGACATCTTGATTATACCTATGCCGTTACCGCTTATGCTTCACAGGGTGCATCCGTGCCTTATGTGATTGTGTATGATGGTGCCAGTGACAACAAAGCAAAACTGGCCGCGCTGGATAATACTTATGTCGAATTTTCACGTAGTAAAGAACATGTACAGGTTTATCTCGACGATACTGAGAAATGGATAAAGCACATTGAAACCCATAGCGGTGAGCGCTTTTCAGCCCATGATTTTATAAAACGTCAAGATGACCAATTGGCAGTGAGTGAAAAAACCTTGTGGGAACAAAGCAAAGTTATCACCCAAACCGCATTAGCGAAAAAAGTAGACCCAGTCATCGCAGAGGTAGGAAGATTAAGCACCCTCAATAAATCCCCTGAAATCCTATTACCCGTTGTCAATGAAAATGGCATTCACCGAGGCAACTACCATTTGCCGGTGGGGATTTATACGGGCAATATTGATTTTGAAAGCGCTAGTTATCAGGGGGCTAAAGAAGGCAAGTACATTATTCTCCAGAAGGGCGATGAAAGCGTCGAACCCAAAACCTATCAGGCTGACCAATTACCAAGCGCACTACAACAAATAGAAACGGATACTACCATCGTAGTAGAAATTACGCAGGAAACCGCAAAACCCAACGAATTGGCAACTGCAGTAGAAGAAAGTCTTTCCATTGATATGGATAAAGCGTTAAACATTGACATCAATGATACATTACTAAAAGATGAGGAGAGTAAATTACCCGAGAATGTTGATGCTGAAAAATTAATGAATACCGATGAATTTTTCTTGCCAATCGAAGACAACTTATCGGTACAAGAGGTAGACTCCGATAAAGAATCTAAACGATTAGATAACGATGAGGTCAATATTTTGCATCATGAAGATAAACAAAAAGTTAAAGAAAAAGAGTATGGCGAATAGGGTATAAAAGTAGCCTTTTTTACTTATAGCTATAATTATATATATTAAAAACGGCTAAATTTTTGGCTATTATATAAATAAACTGGATGCAATTAAACCAAAATAATATAAATTAACTATTGTTATCAACTGATTTCTATCAATATTAAAAGCTGATCTTTTTCATTGTAATAAATTTACTGCAAGCAAAGCGGTAATTTAACGGTATTTGAACTGCAAACTTTATAATTATTATAAAGTTTTTTCTACAGTAGAATCAGGAATTAATCTTATTAGTTAAGATAAATAAGTAAGGAAATTGAGATGTCATTATCAATTAATATCCCCAATAATAATCACTTTATAGAAATTAATGAGTCACGAGTTAAACGGCTATTAAGCGGAAACAAAGACTATGCGACTTACATGGGAATTTTGGATAAAATCAAAGATCTTTTTCGTACTGAGAAAAAGTCAGTTGC
>NZ_NHNG01000291.1:0-13792 GCF_002287155.1 Arsenophonus sp. ENCA | reverse complement strand
AAATCTTGAATCAGCGAAAGAGCATGGTTGAACCTGTGTTTTCAGCATTGCGGGGAATTCAGGGTTTGGAACGTTTCCGGCGTAAGGGATTATTAGCGGTAAAGCTCGAATTTACCCTGCATGCAATGGCCTATAACTTATCAAGAGCGGTTGCTCTGATATTATGGATGATTTTCAGTCTATTATTTGTACAAACTAAAATCAGAAAAAGAGAAAATCTGCACGGTGGGATATTGTTGAAAAAAAAATTCCACCCCTTTTGCGACAGCCTCTTAGGGGGCGGGAGCGCAGAAATACGCTCTTGCTACCCGACATTTGAAAGATAAAACAGTTATCGATTTTGGTTGTGGCTCAGGCATATTGGCCATTGCCGCGCTTAAACTAGGCGCCAAAAAAGCGATTGGTATTGATATCGATCCTCAAGCCATCCAAGCTAGCCATAACAACGCCGAACAAAATAGAGTCGCCGATAAATTAGTTCTGTATTTGGCGAAAGATCAGCCTGAAGATCTAAAAGCGGATATTGTTATTGCTAATATCTTAGCTGGCCCCTTACGCGAATTAGCTTGTGCAATCGGTGGATTAACTAATCCAAATGGCTTACTTGGACTGTCTGGAATATTAGCCAGTCAGGCTGAAGCAGTTATAACCGCTTACCAACAACAATTTAATATTGAGCCGATAATAGAAAAAGAAGGATGGTGCCGAATAACCGGAATAAAAAAAGCGGATTAGCCATAAGCGAGGTTAGCGCATGCTAATGCGCTAACCCGACAATAAAAATTTTGCTAAAAATCTGCTGCTATAAAATATCACAAAATTATAACAATTATCAAACTAATTACTTTTATTGTTTATGCAAAATAATATCTTTTCAATAACCATCATAAAAATAGTGATCAAGGTTGATTTTTATACAATCAACAGAGATAATCTAACAAGGAATTTACGATAAAGAATAACAAAATTTGAAAACAAATCAGAAATTTTCATTATATTGATTTTTATGAATATTATTTGTAATCAAAAAAAATCAAGATAAAATTTTTCAAAGAAATATCAATTTGCTCAAAGTTTGTCCTTTCATATCTCGTAAAAAATGCGTAATATACGCGCCCTTGCAGTAACAGGATGGTGTTCTTTTATCGCCTATGTATATTGGTCAATATCAGATAAAAAAACTGTCTCATTGCAGCACCAATAGCGGGTATCACCGATAGGCCTTTTCGGTCACTGTATTACTCAATGGGTGCTGATATGACAGTGTCGGAAATGCTTTCTTCCAATCCTCAGGTTTGGAAAACAGACAAATCCAGATTGAGAATGATCCATAGTGATGAATTAGGCATTCGTTCTGTGCAAATTGCAGGTAGTGATCCCGATGAAATGGCAGCAGCTGCACGAATTAATGTTGCAAATGGTGCTCAGATCATCGATATCAATATGGGTTGCCCTGCCAAGAAAGTGAACCGTAAGTTAGCAGGTTCAGCATTATTCCGCTATCCAGAGCTGATTGAGAAAATTCTATTAGCTGTTGTGAATGCGGTTGATGTTCCTGTTACATTAAAGGTTCGCACTGGCTGGTCACCTGAAGAACGGAACTGTATAAAAATAGCTCAACTGGCCGAAAATTGTGGTATTCAAGCTGTAACTATTCATGGCAGAACTCGTTCTTGCTTATTTAATGGTGTAGCTGAATATGACAGCATTCGAGCAGCTAAGCAAAATGTTACTATTCCAATTATCGCTAATGGCGATATTACTGACCCGCTTAAAGCCAGAGCAGTGCTTGACTATACTGGGGCTGATGCCTTAATGATTGGTAGAGCTGCTCAGGGAAGACCCTGGATCTTTCGGGAAATCCAGCATTACCTGGAAACAGGTGAGTTACTGCCACCTATGCCTATTGCTGAGGTGCAGTGCTTAATGCAAGCGCATGTTAAGGAGCTGCATGACTTTTACGGTCTAAGCAAAGGAATCCGCATCGCACGCAAGCATGTCTCTTGGTACTTAAAAGAACATGCACCTGATGACCAGTTTCGGCGCACATTCAACACCATAGAGGATGCCAGCGAACAGCTGGAAGTGTTGGAGGCATATTTCGAAAAATTTTGCGTAAATCAAAGAAAAGAGCTGACAGAACTATGTTCGAACAACGCGGAAATTCTGACGTACTAACCGTTGCTACTGTAAATTCACAAGATCAAATAACTCAAAAGCCACTACGTGATTCAGTTAAACAAGCACTGAAAAACTATTTTGCCCAACTTAATAACCAGGATGTTAATGACTTATATGAATTAGTATTGGCTGAGGTGGAAAAACCATTATTAGATATGGTAATGCAATATACCCGTGGAAATCAGACCCGTGCTGCGTTAATGTTAAGCATCAACCGTGGAACTCTACGTAAGAAATTGAAAAAATATGGTATGAACTAGCCATAAGTGGTTAACATACTAATTAAAAAAGCACTTTTATATTTTATATAAGTGCTTTTTTGTTATTACTTATACCCTACTCACTGAACAAATATATAAATAGAAGATAAGACGGTAGCTAATGGCAGTTCTAAATGAAAATCGGCAGAATCCAATTACTCAACGTTGAAATCAGCTCTTCGAATCGATTGCTACTGACAATCAAATCTAACAACTTAGTTTGAAGTTCTACCGAATTTAGCATAAATATTGCTAATATCAGAGCCATGTGCATTCCATCTTCACGATAACCATTCATTATCCAGATTGCCCCTTCGATTTAGGTATTAGTTAGATTAATATCAACCCCTAAAAACCATTTAAAAAGAATATCCAGCATTAACTGAAAATAATTTATTAAATAATCCCAGCTTGAATATTCATCTAGGTGCAATGATATTAAAGCGTAATTTTGTTTCATATGGGAGAAAATGGTTAACTACATAAATATATAATGCGGCGATGGGTAATGTTGATTCAACGATCCATAATCGTTTCCGTTATGCGAAAAAATTTATCGAAAGCTATTTTCACTACATGACTATTAATGTGGTTTTTCGTCAACATCGATTTTTAAATAACTTTTTCATCTCTGCATCAGCAAGAAAGATTAACATTTTATCAGCACCATTTTCAAGAAACTACCGTGCTATCAAGCTAATATTTAATCAAACAAGAACTCAAATTGAATTAAAAAAATAAAATTATTGATTCTCGATGATAATGAAAAAAATCCTAAATGATTGCGATTTTTAGTGTTTTTTAAAATTTATGATTTCTTTTCCACTTGTCAGTAAATCATGACAGCACAGCCTCCGTAACGAATTCACCATTCTGATGCAATATTTTATCCTGACATTTAATTTTTTTTGCAGTCAATATCTCTACTTATATTCTATTTGTATTGGTGATAGTATTGTTATACAGAGGCTGAGATAAACAACAAGGATGTTTTTTATGAAAGATAAAATGACTGCTGTAATGATGCTGGCTGCTACAGTGATTGCCGGTGGTGCACAAGCCAATGATATAAATATGTGGCGTGAACCAACACCGGTTGTTAAAGAAGGTAAATTTTTCTCCGTTATTCAGGATCGAGGAACTTTGCAAAAGGCGGTTAAAAATAGCAATAACGAGTTTCTTTTTTCAGAAAAAGGTGCAGGCGTTAAGCCACTGGTACTCATCGAATCACCAGTAGAGATTTTCGAATATTTGGAAAAAAATCAAACCCGCGGTATCGAAAACCATCTACAGGAAACCCCTGAAATATAAATGGGCATCACAAAGTACGTACCACATACACGTTTTAATGGACTTTTTCCGATACAGGATTTTTTAGTTAAAACACTTGAGCAGGTGCTTAAATTTGTACCTACAGGAACAGTTATTACCGACGCAGCTGGTATTCCTGCGGATCTTAAAGAACTTTATCGCGTTACCAATTCGTTTAAAAATAAAGAAAAATCCAGTGGTGATTCACTCTACGTAAAATTTAGTTATCTTCCAGAAGATGGAATGCAAAAAATTGGTACCCGTTCGATTAGCTTTGGTCGTATATTACAATTGATGCAGAATAAAAATTAACGATCGAGTTTATCAGAATGGGGTAGGTGTATATTAAATATAAACACACTCAGAACGTCACTGACAGATAAAATATTAGGTAATATTGCAGGGAAGTTAGACAAGTTACTAGATATATGTAAAAAGGCGCTTACCTCACAGGTAAATGCCTTTTTATTTTAGCAGCTAACAATCAAAATAAATTTACTATTACCTTTCTATCTTTCAACAACTTTTGATATAGTTAATTGTCAAACTTTAATTTGGCTACATAACAAAAGTTTTAGCTAGGTTTTTTACATCACGCGAATGTGGCTTATTCTAAGCTTCCATTACTAACCGAAGTTTTTTCATGGCATTTTTTTCTAATTGACGAACACGTTCAGCCGATACACTATATTTATCGGCTAAATCCTGTAAAGTGGTTTTGTTTTCTTCATCAAGCCAACGCGCTCGAATAATATCCTGACTACGCTCATCTAAGGTGGATAATGCCTGCGTTAATTTATCAGTAGCATGGTTTTCCCAATTATCTTCCTCAATGCTATCGGCAAAATCAGAAGATTTATCCTGTAGATATAAAACCGGGGCAATAGTCGTATTTTCACCATTATCATCATCGTCATTCATATCGAATGCCATGTCTTGTGCAGCCATTCGCGATTCCATCTCACGAACATCCTTGCTGGTTACGCCTAATTCCTTGGCAACCATATCGACTTCATTTTGATTAAACCAGCCGATACGTTTCTTATTCTTACGCAAATTGAAAAAAAGCTTACGTTGAGCTTTAGTGGTGGCAACTTTAACTATCCGCCAATTACGCAATACATATTCATGAATTTCAGCTTTTATCCAATGGACAGCAAATGAAACTAAACGTACGCCAACTTCAGGATTAAAACGACGCACAGCTTTCATTAGACCGATATTACCTTCTTGGATCAGATCCGCTTGTGGCAATCCATAACCTGAATAATTACGCGCGATATGAATAACAAAACGTAAATGAGAAAGTATAAGCTGTTTAGCCGCATTTAAATCACCATGATAATGCAGCCGTTTTGCATATTCTTGTTCTTCCTCTGCGGTTAGCATCGGATAAGCATTAGCTGATCCCACATAAGCTTCAATGCTACCTTGTGGAATTAATGCTAATGATTGCATATCTTTGGTCATTGATATCCTCTTTGAATTCAACAAACTAAGAGTTAGTTCTAAATAAAAAATTTATATTTGACCAGATTCCATTGCTCAGCGATTAATCTGATATCGAGTAGTTTACCACTGCTTGGTATCGAAGAAAATTGCCTTGATTTAATTACATTGAACTTTTAACTTCGACAAAATGTCAGCATAAAAGTTCAATATTGATCACCCGTGTCACTTTTCCTGCTGATAATGATCATTCTGGCGTGAAACGTCTTAAGTGTTGAGCTGTAGCCAGCCAAGCCGCTAACCAGCCAATCATTGCGGCAATCAGTATAACTAATAGCACCTCATCCCATAAAAAACCTTGAATATGAAATGTAGTACCAAATACACCCGCTACCTGTGTAACGATACCGGTCAGTTGCCATACCAATAATGCAGAAAGTATTAATGAGAGTAAAGCACCAAAGAATCCCAGTATAATACCACTATTTAAAAAAGGACGCATAATAAAACCATCTGTCGCCCCAATCAACTTCATGACATTAATCGTATCCCTACGGGCAAAAATATTTAGTCTTATACTATTGCCTATCACTAAAAATACCGCCATAACCATTAAAATACCAATCACCATGGCAATTTGTCCAATCAGCCCAGTTAATGCTGCTAAACGGGTAAACCAACTATCATCGATGCGAACATCTTCAATTCCAGCTAATTGACCTACTTTATTACGCAGGTTTATCAATGATTGTGAATTTTGAAAATCAATTTTAGGCGTGATAATGGCTACTGCTGGTAAAGGATTTTCTTCCAATAGATCTAACGCTGTGCCGAATCCTGACCAATTGCGAAACTCAATCATGGCTTCTTCGCGCGACAGGTAATTAACACTCTTAACACCATCTAATTGCTTAAGTCCAGCGACTGTCTGTTCAGCGCCTTTTTCATCTAATGATTTATCCAAATAAATGGTTAATTGGGGTGCGGGATACCATTGTTGCGCGGCTTGTGAAACATTTTTCCAAACAATATAACAAAGACTGGGCAGTGTTATCGAGATCGCAATAACAGCCACCGTTAAAAGCGTGGCTAAAGGCTGGCGTAACATATCAGCTAATGTATTTAACCAAGCGTAGCGCCATTGCTCTCGCCATCCTCCTTTCAATGCCTTGGCTTTGGCTATTTTATGGATAGGTTTTTTAGCCATTCTGACCTCCTACCATTCTTCCCTCGCTTAATGTCAAAATAGAATAATGACGACGCTCAATAAGCTCAAGATCATGAGTGGCTACCAAAACTGTTACCCCAACTCGATTGAATTCTTCAAACAATCGCATAATACCTTCAGATAATTCATCATCCAAATTACCCGTTGGCTCATCTGCTAGCAATACACTAGGCTTATTAACAATTGCGCGAGCTATACCTACCCGCTGCTGTTCCCCACCTGATAATTGAATTGGATAACTTTTCGCTCTATTAAGTAAACCCACCTTATCTAAAGCAGCAGAAACCCGACGACGAATATCCTCAGAGCTGGCACCGGCAATAATCAGCGGCATAGAGACATTGTCATATACATTTCTATCAAACAACAAATGATGATCTTGAAAGATCATACCTATCTGCCGACGTAAAAAAGGGACTTCCCGTTTTTTTAAGCGATTAATGTGATGACCACCAAACCAAATATGGCCAGTACTGGGGCGTTCAATACCACATATTAACTTTAATAAGGTACTTTTCCCCGCCCCCGAATGGCCAGTAAGAAATGCCATTTCTCCAGGATGAAGATGAAAATCAACGCCCTGAAGTGCTTGCTTGCCACCACGATAAGCTTTACTAACATGTTCAAAGCGAATCATTGATATTAATCCTCTCGGACAAAAAGCGCCTCGATGAAATCATTAGCTACAAATGGCCGGAGATCATCAATGCCTTCACCAATCCCTATATAGCGAATCGGGATCTTAAACTGATCGGCAATAGCAAAAATCACGCCACCTTTAGCTGTACCATCAAGTTTAGTTAAAATAATGCCAGTTAACCCGACTGCCTCATGAAAAATTTTAGCCTGATTAATTGCATTTTGACCAGTACTTGCATCTAATGTTAGCATCACTTCATGAGGCGCTTGTTGATCAAGTTTTTGCATAACTCTGACAATTTTTTTCAACTCTTCCATCAAATGTGCTTTGTTTTGCAATCGTCCAGCAGTATCAGCAATCAATATGTCGACTCCCTTCGCTTTCGCCGACTGAATGGCATCAAATATCACTGAAGCAGGATCTGCGCCAGTATGCTGAGCAACAACCGGGATATTGTTACGCTCTCCCCAAACTTGTAATTGTTCAACCGCCGCTGCCCTAAATGTATCGCCAGCCGCTAGCATTACTGATTTACCTTCTGCCTGATATTGGCGGGCTAACTTACCAATTGTTGTGGTTTTACCAACCCCATTAACCCCAACCATCAATATTACATAAGGTAGCTTATTTTCTATAACCAATGGCTTATCAACATCAAATAAGATATTGGCCATCTCTTCGCGCAATTTGCTATAAAGCATCGCAGCATCATTCAACTCTTTACGATTAGCATGGGTAGTTAGGCTATCTATAATCTTTCGTGTTGTTTCTAGCCCCACATCAGAAACTAAAAGTTGTTCTTCTAACTCATCAAATAGCTCATCATCAATTTTTTTACCACGAAAAAAACTAACAAAACCGACTCCCATATTCTGCCGCGTTTTTAATAAACCTTGTCTTAACCGTGCAAAGAAATTCTCTTTTGCCGGTTTTTTTGGCTGTTGTATCGGCGGTACTTTTTTCTGTTCATCTATGTTTTGCAAAGTGGTTATCTGCTGACTAGGTGTAACAATTTTTGCGGCTTTTATGTCTGCTGTTTGGCATTGATCGTTTTTTTCTTCCGCTACTTGAGGTCGCACCTTTTCTACTTTTGCAGACTGCTGTGATGTTGCTATTACATCCGTCACCCCTTCAGAACTGTCTTCTACTTTCGGTTCGGATAGTTGCTCTGTCTCTCTTTTTTGCACTTCATTTTCAGATCCTAACCCTAACCAGGAAAAAAAACTTTTTTTTCTCTTTTTAGCCATCTGCCATTACACTCCTAGCGGTAAAAATATGGTGTTACCAATGTAAATAATAAAAATAGGATGGCAGTGTATCACTTGATTTGATTGCAACACATATCTGACACCCATTTCATGTTAAATTAGCGATAATTTTCATGTTGTACATGCTGTCGATAAACATTGGTATTATTATCATCTATATTAACAAACTGTAATGACTAAACTATGTAAATTATGGCAAGAAAAATACAATCTGCATCACGTGGCCAAATTCGTATTATTGGCGGTAAATGGCGAGGACGTAAACTACCTGTTTTTGATAGTGAGGGCTTACGCCCCACAACAGATAGGATCAGAGAAACTTTATTTAATTGGTTAATGCCTGTTATTCAGGAGGCTCGCTGCCTTGATTGTTTTGCTGGTAGTGGCGCTTTAGCTATTGAAGCGCTTTCTCGCTATGCCGCTTCAGCTACCCTAATTGAATTAGAACGCTCCGTCGCAACACAACTTGTGGCCAATCTAGCCAAATTAGAGGCAAAAAATGTACAAGTGATTAATCGCGATACATTGAACTATCTGGCACAAAACGGCACAGCCTATGATGTCATTTTTCTTGATCCGCCTTTTCGTAAAGATCTATTGCAACAAACAGCGTTGCTACTAGAACAAAATGGTTGGTTAAGCGAAAATTGTTGGATCTATGTTGAGGCAGAAGCAGAAGCTAATTTAGCCTTGTTACCTAAAAATTGGCAGCTTCATCGTAAAAAAGTTACTGGGCAAGTCGCTTACTGTCTTTATATTCGTAATCAATAATTAGTTGGAAAATATCATGTTAATAAATGCTGGAAAATTATTAATGGTTTTTGTTTGGGGATTCATGATGTTTAATTTAATCCATCCATTTCCAAAACCATTAAAATATTTTATAGATGTAGCAATGATATTTATGATTTTCATGCATGCCATGCAAGCCATTTTTTTTGCACGCCGCTTTTGCAAAAACAGAAAAGCATCCTCGTTGGCTGCAAATAAAAATCTTTCTATTCGGCGTTTTTGAACTTTTAGCCTGGCAGAAAAGACAAAAACTGACTAACTATAAAAAAAATCGCAAATAATTACAAAGGCAATGCATTATTGGCTGATAAATTTAGCTATTTTGCATTGGCTTTGCTTTGAAAGCGAACAAACCTTGTTCCCTGCATATAAAGCGTACCTCTATCCCCTTTTTTAATCGCATTATATTCGTTCTCCTTTTTTAGGAAAATCTTTATTACCTCACTAGCCGATAGCCGCTGAAAATAAATTTCATAACGAAACGTTTCCGGAGTAACAACCTCTCGTTGACGAGAACGCATATTAGGATAGGGATAATCTTTCTTATCAATGACCTCAACTTGATAACTGATAATCGGAGAATTATCATTAATGACATCTTGTCGACGTTGATCAAAAAAACGTTTCGTCGCTAACATAATAATGATAATAATAGTAATAACGAATATAACCGATTTATTCACAATATTTTCCAAGCTTTCATTATTCATATATTTAGTAACTATTATTGTCTATCCTCTAATAGGATCAATAATTTCTAATTAACCTTTTTAGTTAGTGGGGAAACCATGATCAGTTGGCCATTTCTTGCTGTGTTATTTTCTGGTTGGCTTTATATTGATGCTGCCTATCGCGGTCCACAATGGCAATGCTGGCTGTTTCGCCCAGTTACGCTATTATTGTTAGTATTTTGGGCCTGGAGTGCCGATTTTACTGATGCTGCCGGCTATCTGATCATGGCGGGTCTGTTGGTGATGCTAATTGCTGACAGCTGGCAAATGCTTTCCAAGGAACGTTTATTGCCGACTATTTTCTTGTTGTCTCTAAGCTACCTACTTTATACCATCAGTTTTGCTATGCAGATGAATTTCACTTTCTACTTGCCATTACTGACTATCCTACTAATCCTTAGTGTCATGGTATTAATTATAATCTGGGCACCTCTTGGTTCACTACGCGCACCAGCCATTTTTCTACTAACAATGTCATTCATTATGGCTTGGATAGCGGGTGAACAATATTTCGGTCTAGCAAGAGAACATAATTTTTCCATTATGATAGGTGCATTTTTACTTTTTATTGCCAACAGTATTTGGCTTATCGCCAACTTTCGTTACCCATTTAAAGCTTCTAAAGCAACAATTACCGCTTGCTATTTTATTGGTCAATTTTTCATTGTACGTTCGCTTTACTTATAAGTTGGATTGATAACCATTTTTCAGCTAAATAGCATTTTTTGTCAAAAAATCCCCTCTTTTATGTTTGACTTTAGAGTTAACTCTAAAGTGTAAAGTAAATCACAGAAACGAAATTTTAAGTGAGTGAATTAAAAAGGGGATACTATGTGTGCGCATACCCATCAACAACATAAGCATACTGCAAAATGTTGCACAACCAATAGCCACAGCAGCGATAAAAAGAAAGTTAGTGGTCACAAACATAGCAAAAAAACCGTATCGCTATCAGCAAAAAATAGCGCTGATGATGAACATCATCCTGCGAAGAGTAACACTAAACTTATTGATCAGCAGGCATGCAGTGATACCAATCAATATAATTGTGTAAGTGAACATTCACTTATGCCTGAGGAAAGTAATGCCGTTATTTCAAGAGGAAAGCACCGCTTTCATTGGATTGTAAGCGGTATGGACTGCGCAAGCTGCGCGCGTAAAATTGAAATAGCCGTTAGCAAGGTCAAGCATGTCAAACAAGTAAAGGTACTGTTTACAACCGAAAAATTAATTGTCGATGCTGATGATGATGTTCGTGATGATGTAATCAAAGCTGTACAACAAGCGGGCTTCAAATTATATAACCTCAATGCCGCCGAATCAGCCACAAAAAAGAAGCAAAATAATCCATTTAGTGAATCTAAACCTATCATTATTTTAATATTTTTTATGTTAATCAGTTGGGGAATTTCCTTCATTGATGTAAAAGTAGGACACATTGCTTTTATTTTAACAACATTATATGGACTCTACCCGATTACAGTTAGAGCAATACAACTGATACGCTCAGGTACCTTTTTTGCAATAGAAACATTAATGAGTGTTGCGGCAATAGGCGCATTATTCATTAATGCCAGCGAAGAAGCCGCGATGGTACTGCTGTTGTTTATGATAGGAGAAAGATTAGAGTCATATGCCGCTGGACGCGCACGCCGAGGCATCAGTAGTTTAATGGCTCTTATTCCTGAACAAGCAGTACTCATTAAAAATGGTGTAAAAACCACTGTTCCTGTCTCGACACTGCAACCAGGTGATATCATTGAAATCCTTCCTGGTAGCCGTTTACCCACTGATGCTGAATTAGTGAATGAATTTGCCAGTTTTGATGAAAGTGCATTAACCGGTGAATCAAAGCCTGTTGAACGAAAAACGGGGGAAAAAGTATCAGCCGGCGCACTTTCTATCGATCGCGCTATACAAATGAAAGTAATATCTGAACAAGGTCAAAATGCGATCGATCGCATAATGATATTGATTGAAGAAGCTGAAGAGCGCCGCGCCCCAATTGAACGATTTATTGATCGTTTTAGCCAAATTTACACGCCCCTTATTATGTTAGTCGCAACATTAGTTATTATTATTCCACCACTATTTTTTGCTCAATCATGGGACATATGGATCTATCGTGGTCTAACCTTGCTGTTAATAGGCTGTCCTTGCGCTTTAGTGATCTCTACTCCAGCGGCAATTACTTCTGCTCTGGCAGCAGCAACCCGTCGAGGAGCCCTGATTAAAGGTGGCGCAGCCTTAGAGCAATTAAGTTCTGTCACCCAAGTTGCCCTGGATAAAACAGGTACACTTACCGAAGGGAAACCACAAGTTACTGACATCATAACCGCTGAAACAGTGACCGAGGAAAAACTATTGCAATTTACCGCTTCAGTCGAAAGCGGATCACACCATCCTTTAGCAAAAGCGATTTTGGCTAAGGCTCAAGCGCTAGAAATAAATGTTGAACCCGCCCAGAATCATAAAGCATTGGCTGGTATTGGGGTGGAAGGTTATTTGGCAGATAAATATATTCTGGTATCAGCACCGAATAAAATCTCTGACGATATATTAACCATACAATGGCAGCAAACTGTAAAAACACTTGAAAATCAAGGTAAAACTGTTGTTGTGGTACTAGTCGATAACAAGCTACTTGGCATTATTGCTATGCAAGATACATTACGCTCAGATGCCATTGATGCGGTTAATAAACTGCAAAAACTGGGTATTAAAACCGTCATGTTAACGGGTGATAACCCACTGGCAGCTGAATCAATTGCGCAAAAAGTTGGTTTAGATTATCAGGCAGAGCTATTACCTGAAGACAAAGTAAATGCTATTATAGCACTCAGTAAAACCAACCATACACTGATGGTTGGCGATGGTATTAATGATGCTCCCGCAATGAAGGCCGCAAATGTTGGCATCGCCATGGGTAATGGAACGGATGTCGCTCTTGAAACCGCTGATGCGGCATTGACCCATAACCGGCTAACTGGATTAGCCGAGATCATTATCTTATCACGAGCAACCAGAGCCAATATTCGTCAAAACATTACTATCGCTTTAGGACTAAAAGCTATCTTCCTGGTGACCAGTTTATTAGGCATAACCGGCTTATGGATGGCTATTTTAGCAGATTCCGGTGCCACTGCATTAGTGACCGCAAATGCGCTCCGTTTATTGAAGGATCGCCACCCAGAATAAACACTTTGTTAAATATTATTTATATATTTGAAAAAAGAGAGACATAATTCAATAATCTCTCTTTTTTCAATATACTTTTTGTTTAACACCGTCACGAGTTTCGCACAAAACTAATTTGGGTACGCTAATAAAACACGGATGTGCTCAGCAATAGCATTTTTGATTACGTCCCAATTTTGTTGATAAAGGGTTATTTTTTCAGATATACGACGTTTATGTTGTTCAAACCACGCAGAAATAGCGAGAAAAATATGATTTCTTTGCGCTCGGCTCGTGCGAGCCTGACAGCGTTCAATACCACAATTTTGTTTAACTTCTCGATGATAAACTTCAACAGACCAACGGGCATCCATGATAGATTTGACGTATTCACGGGTGGGATTCTCTTTGTTTGTTACTATAAGCGTGTTGCTTAATAGTGAAATAAGGGTGTTTCGGTGATTGAAGTAAATTTTACGCTGTTCTGAGATGGAAATTCCAAAGACCTGCGCTAAGGAGTAAGAAGGTATCATCAATAAAGGGTCTACGATTCCGTAAAATTTGGGTCATGCAACCGAGGCGCTTGATACCCGCGATGGCGTGTTCAACTGTAATACGGATGCCCGAGATTATTTTATTTTCTTGTTTTTGTTCAGGCGATAAAGGTCTTTTTCGAGTTCCTTTTTTTGGGATTTGTGTATTAGGATGCTGTTTATCTATACCTTGAAAACCGGTATCTGCCCAGATGGTTACCT
>NZ_NHNG01000328.1:0-4083 GCF_002287155.1 Arsenophonus sp. ENCA | reverse complement strand
CATAAACGATTATCTCGTAACAGCCGCTCTTTGTTGATCATTTCAAACCTTTATTCTCTAAGTTAAACCTCTTTTTATTCTCAATAGCGTGACAAAAAATGCAAGTCTCTATTCAGCAACTAGTTTATAGTTGTATTAGCTATTTGGCGATAAGTGGCTTTAGGCATAACTGTAGGTTGTAATAACATCGTCAACAGCATAATGATTATACTGACAAGTAATGCGTAAATAATTATTTTATGTCCCCCGCTATTCGCTAAATAACCAATCCATGAAGCGCTAATAATAAATGCAATCGAACCCCAAACCCTCAATTTTCCATAATCAAATGTTAACTGTTTTTGCCAAGTCGCGGCTAACGCATCGGTTAAAGGTATCATCGGTGAAAAGAAGAGATTGAAAGCCAACATGATAAATAATAACCATAACCAATGTGAACTTACGGTAAATCCAACAGCAAAGAGCAGCGTTAAACCAGCAAATAGACGCAAAGTCGTAATTAGGTGATAGACTCGTTTCACTATCGGTGCGATCATTAAAGAACCAATAAAACGAGCGGTAAGGCCGGCGGCTAGCAAGATACCGATTATATCAGCCTCAAGTCCTTCACCATTTAGCCAAATCGCGATAAAAGGCAAAAAAATGCCATAAGCAAAAAAATAAGTAAAATAATCTAAAGCAAGCCAACGTGTTGATGGAATAATCATTATTTATTCCCATTTGATTATCGATGTAAAAAGCCCGTTTCAGTTAACAACTAAAACGGGCCGAAACGGATGACTAAATTTTAACTTATTTATGCATAAACAGGAAACTGTTGGCAAATCAACAATACTTTTTGTTTTACATTTTGGATCACGCTTTCATCATCAATCTTATCCAAAATATCACATATCCAATTGGCCAATTCAGCCGATTCTTTTTCTTTAAAACCACGACGAGTAATGGCGGGTGAACCAATACGAATACCTGAAGTAATGAATGGGCTCTGAGGATCATTCGGTACACTATTTTTATTGACGGTAATATTAGCGCGACCCAGCGCAGCATCTGCCTCTTTACCTGTGATCCCTTTATCCACTAAATCTAATAAAAATAAATGGTTTTCAGTTCCACCAGAAACAACCTTGTAACCACGTTTGATGAAAACTTCCACCATCGTTTTCGCATTTTTAGCCACTTGCTGTTGATAAGTTTTAAATTCAGGCTCCATCGCTTCTTTTAATGCAACTGCTTTACCAGCAATAACATGCATTAATGGGCCACCCTGAGCACCAGGGAATACGGCAGAATTTAGTTTTTTGTAAAACGCCTCATCACCACCTTTAGCCAAGATCAAACCACCACGAGGGCCAGCCAAAGTTTTATGGGTAGTGGTCGTCACGACATGTGCATGAGGAACAGGATTAGGATAAACGCCAGCAGCGATCAAGCCAGCGACATGTGCCATATCAACAAATAAGTAAGCACCAATACTATCTGCAATTTGACGCATTTTAGCCCAGTCAACCACGCCTGAATAAGCAGAAAAACCGCCAATGATCATTTTAGATTTATGTTTTCGTGCCTGAGTTGCTATATCGTCGTAATCAATTTTACCCTCTTCATCGATACCGTAAGGAACGATATTATAAAGCTTACCAGAAAAATTGACGGGTGAGCCATGGGTTAAATGTCCACCATGTGCCAAATTCATGCCTAATACCGTATCACCAGGTTGCAATAAAGCCATATAAACAGCGGTATTAGCTTGTGAACCTGAGTGTGGCTGAACATTAGCAAAATCCGCATCAAATAGAGTTTTTGCTCGATCTATAGCGAGTTGTTCAACAATATCAACATATTCACAACCACCATAATAACGTTTACCAGGATATCCTTCGGCGTATTTATTCGTAAGTTGAGAACCTTGAGCCTGCATAACTCTTGGACTGGTATAATTTTCTGAAGCGATTAACTCAATATGCTCTTCCTGACGCTTAACTTCATTTTCCATTGCCTGCCATAGTTCTTGATCATAATCTGCAATATTCATTTCGAGCTTTAACATTTACTTCTCCTGACTCAGCCACATTTTAAATCTTTATTCAACACGAGTTTCGCACAGGCATATAAAATTCTAAAAATGGCTTAAAAGCAATGATTAATCTGCAAGTTACTAAAAAACATAAATTTTCTTAAATTACAATAAGTTGTATTTGATTTATAAGGTTTTGACTATTTATATATCATGCTGAATTAAACTTAAAAATAGAGCGTTTTTTTATTGGTGCGAAACTCGTGTTCAACTAAATGAATATCACACAGTGTAAACTCTTTTAGCTCACTGAGATAGCCCAAAAATAAAAAATTACGCAAACGATTGCCACATCCGAATTATCAAATAAAAACATTTCTCAATAGCGATTTTATTGCCAATTAAATATGCTAATTCAATCTCAGTTTTACAATTAATTATTTACTTTTAACATTAAACAATTTAAGTTGCATGTGAAATGCAACTTATAAACTCTAGCCAAAACTTAGGAACTTTATATGATAGATACTCAAACTATCGCGACCGTCAAATCAACTATTCCTCTTATTGTTGATTAATAAAAACATAAAACTGAAATATCAATTGCTTACATAAATATAGCTCATTTAATATACGCATTTGTACGTAAAAACAAGCGATTTCACTCACTATAAATCAACAAGTTACGTTGAATAGTGAGTACATTATCCACCACCATTTTCTACATCAGATTTGTAATAACAGTTATTTTTTTACTTCCTAATCCTGTCAAGATTGTGTCAGCCCGATCAACTTCAAATTGATAAATCAATCCATTTTCTGTTATTTTTATATCTATTAATGATTTGATGTCATCTAATTAATACTCTTCTTCATCAATCAAAAAACAACATTGACTCAAGGACAAATCATGCGCTATAGTGTAACTGCATCTGATAAATCAGGTGCCGGGTTTAGCAGCTCGAAGAAGTAACCTCGACAGTACACGCCGCGAGCGTGTTTTTTATTGTCGTAATCTAGCTATATTCAATGGTGGGCTGGATAGGGGAGCCGAAAGGCTCGCCGATTGGTTACTCGGTACTGCTAATCCTGTTCAGTTCACCACCAGTAAGTTTAGCAGCTTCGGTGGTGGTAACCAAAAGTAACCACTGGAGGAAATATGACAACCTCAACTAACAAGGCTATCTCTTTCTCATTTCATGAAAGTCATGATGTTCGTATTCAATTGATAAATGGTGAACCTTGGTTTTGCTTACGAGATGTCTGTGAGATACTGACAGTTGATCGCACTTCTCGCTTACTTAGAGATTTGGATAAAAAGGGATTGGCTGATTGCCACACCCTTACAAATGGTGGAAAACAACAACTATCATTTGTTAATGAACCAAATCTATATAGAGTTATTTTTCGTAGTAACAAACCTGAAGCAAAGCTATTTCAAGATTGGGTATTTAATGAAGTTCTACCATCTATCCGCAAAACTGGAAAATATGAAGTCATTCAAAACTTACCAGAAGCCCACGAAAAATTCAGTAGCAATGATACACAAAACCTGGCCAGAATCATTGCTCATATAACACAAAATTTTAGGTTTCAAAATTCATGGAATAATGCCATCTGGTATGCTTTAAGGCATGTCACTGGTATACCCTCACCTAATCCCTTTGAAGGGCACCTCGAAAAACTCAAGATTTTCAATTAACCCTTGGCTTTCATTCTAAATAATTAGATTTTTTTTGATTATCACGTTACTGATTCTATCGCACATTGCCCTGGCTAGGGCCATTTGACCCATTCTGGGCGTCAGAAAGCCACGATGCACGCGCTCTGGAAGTACGCCAACCGCTTTAGGTTGTAACATGCTGCCATCATCGTCATGGCAAAATTAGCGCGCACCTGTCCAATGGTGCGGATCAGTTTTCTACCCATTTGTTCCATCGCCGCAAATGCATGTTCAACCCGTGCCCTAGTCTTTGCAATCCTGTGGTTTCGCCCTTGCTGAGTCTTGGACAACGGTTTGTTTCGATGGCCTTTACGCTGAATCTGGCTCCTATAGCCGTTTGCCT
>NZ_NHNG01000240.1:0-779 GCF_002287155.1 Arsenophonus sp. ENCA | reverse complement strand
CTTTTTTTGTCTATAGAAGGTTCAACTAATCGCCATAGGTCTTTAGGGCGGAAACATCTACTTTTTAACCATCGGCTAACCGTGTCATGAGATAAAGGCGATGGGCTGACTTCTGATAACGCCAAACTAGAGTATCTTACACTGCTTACTTGCAAGAATATTTTATAGATATCTTTAATGCATGGATAACCGGACAAAATATGAACATCCTGATTTTTTCTTGTTTTTAAATTTATACTTCTTTTTTAGAGACTGCGAAACTCGTGAATGATGCTGAAACGCCTTTACCGTTATTGTCATAGGCGTAAAATTCAATGGTGGCGTTAACGTAACAGCCTGAGTAGGGACGACCGTCTTGCGCTGTCAGAGGTGAGAGATTACGGTCGAAGACTGACGGGCGAGATTTGTTGCTGGCGCTGAGGTACATGTTTCCGGCATAACCGTCGTATTCCTTATTGTCTCCATCCTGAAAGCAAAAACGGTTAGGATTGTTGCAAATGTTGTTATAAATTTTTTCGATATCTTTTACGCCCCATTTTTCCTTAATGACCGCCTCAATCCCCTTTTTGATTTCCTTAATCAGTTCAGTACGACTTTTAGGAATAAGGAAATTGGCGCGGTATCTGAAAGCGCCCTGACCACTAAACTGAGAAGGTTCAAATAACTCAGGAAAAGCCAGACGTACGTTGTTTAATTTGATTTTCATCACGTTACCTTTTAATTAGATGGATTTATCAGCGAGTGACGCTTCGGTCACATCGTCAAAGTCGTTCAAGGGG
>NZ_NHNG01000241.1:0-781 GCF_002287155.1 Arsenophonus sp. ENCA | reverse complement strand
CTGTGCGAAACTCGTGTATAGTTATCTTTCTGCTAAAAATGAATTTATTTCAATGAGATATTGGCAGAATAAATTACTAATATGGTACCGCTCACCACTTGATGAAATGACATTTGCTAAAATAACAATACTTAATTTGGCCAAAGTGATAGATTATCAGAGGATATATTTGAATAGTTAACCTCTCCAATTCATAGCGGCTACGGTAAAGTAGGCGCTATTGTTTTTTCTGATCGACAAACAAATCATTTTCTATAAGAATAATATTCCATAAAATTATTAGAATGAAAATTTTATCATAAAAATAGATAACAAAATTGTATTAATACATTGAGTTAAATAGATCATCTGTGATGTATGTTGTTGTTCGTTATATTTGAATAATTTTATTTATGAATTAACAACTTTATTGATTGTAATCGTAGTTGATTATTAATATGTTTTATATTATTTAAAGTGATAATATTAGTAACCTGTATTAAACAACTATTTTTGACCATAATGTAGTTAATAAAATTCGATAGATATCAAATAATCTATCAAAAAACATAGTGGTGAACCTTAAGCTTAACATGGTAGTCTTAGAGATCTAAAAACATCCTAAATATTATGAGATTTAACCAGAGATCGGCTGTCTAAGTCCTGAGGTGGTACTTTCCGTTAAAAATAAATGTGGCATTTGACGGTTAAATCCAACAATTAACAACAAGAGGTTTGCATGCAGGGCATAAAAATTCGGTATTTTATTGGTGGCGTACTAATGGCTTTGTCCAGCCAACTA
>NZ_NHNG01000149.1:0-4154 GCF_002287155.1 Arsenophonus sp. ENCA | reverse complement strand
TGAGCACATACTTAATACTCGGGGACGAAAATCGTTGGGCTATTTTTCTCCAAATGAAGTATTTTTAGCTCATCTAATGGCTGCATAACGTTTTATGGGTTTGTTGCGTTTCGACTGGGAATGGGCCGCATACAAATGGGTTAATTGTTTGGGTAAATTATTGGGCAGTCTGGTTAACTGATTATCACTGACATCTAATTTTATTATCCATTCCGGTAAATTAGGCAACGAAGTTAAATTCAGTTTAGATAAATTAAGAGAGGAATCTTCGTTAGTAATACAGGTAAAAACTCTGTTTAGTGCAGTCTCTCTCATTTCCGATGGATCAATATTTGGTTGTGCTACCCAATCATACCATCCAGCGATTAGATCCATTAAAGCAGGTGATAAAGCCATAGTGTCACCATCCTAATACAAGTCAATTGTTAAAAAACATTTATTAATTCACCTAAATTTAACAATTGATTCATTTTATTAACAAGATAGAAATGTTAACTGCATCAAATATTGCATAAAATAATTACTAGAAAATGGAAAGCATTGGCAAATAACTGAATGAACCATAGAAGAATTGTTGCCAGCAGCAAGATGGCTAATTTGCTACTGGCAATTACATGATGCTAAATAAAAGATGAGAGGTTAAAAGCCGATCAAATAATCAGCCTTCTGCTTGATCGAGATAGGTAATGATAAATAGTGGCTTGCTTGCCAGCGATTCAAGCTCTGAAGCATCAGAATATTGCGCCAATAACGGCATAAAAATTGACTGGCCAATAATGCTGCGACTTGGTGGCGCTGCTGGTCTTAATCCCCACACATTATGGTAGATTATCGGCACAGTACGACCCTGCCAATCTGCATTACCGACATACAGCATAATATGCCCTTTTATATAGACTAATGTTTTAAATGGTTGGCCATATTTGATCAAATAAGCAAGCCGTTGATCAGTTGAATAATGGCTTAAATCAATTCGCTTACCACTTAATGATTGAGGTAGTGAATTTCTGGGTAGAAAAATACCAAAAGGCAGCATAAGATTTCTTACTTCCGCAGAGCAGTCATTGAAACCATAAAGACTTCCCCAGCCATAAGCTTTACCTTGCATATATTGAATGATATGCGCCATATTTTCTGCTGTTGGTGAAATAGGTGTCTGACGCACCATCTGTTCAGACTGTGGCGCATAACGAATAACAGCATAGCCCTTATCATCGTAGGCCGGTAATGCGATATTTGTTTTACCGTTAATCGATTTTAATGGCAATAATGTACCGGTACGGGCGGTAAATCTAAATACGCCCTGCTTATCAGTGAAACTGGCATTATCATTAATAACTGCCCCAAGCTTTTTTTTCGCCATGGTTGTCCACTGTTGGATAAAATGATCATTTACTTTAGCAATATGTGAACTATCTACCCAGCCCATTTCAGTAGGCGATATTATAAAACTCCAGGATCTATCAGCGGTTACTGCCGCAATGTAAACCGGTTCAGCGGGATGCAGAGTGGAATTTTGTAACATATCAAAAGGATAACCTTGACCTGCCTCACGCGGATCTTCAAAAGCAGGATAAGCTGTTGGTAGGAATCTTACCGCGGTTTCACGTAAAGTGATCCCCCGGCTAGTAGCCGTGTATCGATCGGCGATCGATACGGATACCCGATGTTGCATTTTTGCTTTCCAGCTAGCATCTAATAAACGAAAATTTTCGCCATAGTGACTGACATTAGCCGCAGTAAATTTTTCAGCAAAATGTGATAAATTTCCTTTCGCACCTTTTGCATCCTGCAAAACTGACTGAATATAATCACCATTCCAGGGAGATTGCTCACCAAAATAGTGTGCTAACAGGGTATTAAAAGCTTTTTTTTGTTGTAGTTCAGTTAAAAAGGGTTGTCGGTAACCAGGCTCATTAGGTGGGATCCAGCGAGCGCTATTTTGTGGATAATTAGCAATCGGAAAAAGTTTTTTCGTTTGATCAATAACGTTAATATTTTGCTTATCATTAAATAACGATAATGAATGAGGTGTTTTATTGCTACAACCAATCAGTAATAACAGAATGCTAAAGCCAATCATTTGTTTCATCAACGCCAGCTCCTCTAGATTTACTACTTTTCACTATATCCATATCATGCGGACTTATTTAATTTTAAATATTAAGCTTAATTAAAATCTTAATTTATATTACACTATCTACTATTAATAATAACAACATATAAGCCATTAATTTTTAAAATTTAGCTACTGACTGATAATCAATAATATAGTAATTATGGTTAATCTGTTATCAATAATAATTTTTATCTTTATTATTAATCAAAAAAAAGTAGAATTAACTGATTTTTAATACCCTATTATTGATAAGGATAAAAATAAATATTTATCTATTTTTATAACTTAATACTGAACATAGAAATAATTTATTAATTTCAGACTAAATTATCATCATATTATAATAGACTTTAATTCTGCTATTTGATATTCAGAAAGTTGATACAATGGATAAAATAAAAAATCAATAGATAAAGTAGCACTTGAAAATTGAATAGCAATATTTCTCGCTCTTATTAAATACAATTATTTTACACTTTAAACGCTTTTATTTAATAAATATAATTGGACAAAATACTAACAAATGAATTACCTTTATCTGGCTAGTGTTTGTACTATCGATCGATCCATAAATAAATCAGTAAATATTATATTAAGGAGCTTAATATGAATCTTGCTATAAAACGTGGGTTATTAATACTATCAGTAACTTCTGCCATGGTCACAACCTTTTCATCAACTGCAATTGCAGGAACAGAAGGAAAACAGCAATATTATTGCAAAGGTAACCATGGTGATGATAATGATCGAGGACTATGGGATTATATTTTCACCGCATCTAGTAAAGCAGATGCTGAAAGTCAAGCCGAAAAACAATATAAAGTTGATGGCCCCAATGCTTTTGTTAATATCAAAGAATGTACACTCCAAAATTAAATTTGAGCAATAAAGCTTTAATTTCCTCCATGCCAACAGTGGCAAGGAGGTATTTATATCTCAAGACTAATTAACTGGCTTACTCTATTTTAAGCGAAAATCTTAGTGACTATTTTATCGATTCTGTTTGCCACTATCAGGCACTAATGACATAACCACGGTTTCAAAAGGCGATAACGTCACTAATGCCGATTGATTAATGGTAGCCGGTTTTTTACTACCCGCTTGACTAATATAATTCAGGCTAACTTGATAATTTTGTGACGTGCCAGCGGGTAATTCTAAATCACGCTGTAAATCCAAATAATAAACCTGGGGTTTATCCGATGGATTTCTTAAACTGATAATCGATTTATTGCTACCCCAGGCAGCCCAACCATAGATCGCTAATTTGGTTGGATCACTACCTATCCAATGACTATCAAATAAAATAGCTTGATTTTCATACGCCCAATTTGCCGCACTGGCTAATACCTGCCAATTATTATCGCTTAACAGCTCAGGCGTAATATACATTTCTTGTAGCTGAGTGCCGGTAGCAAAATAGCTCCACACTTGATCAGCAAAGTCCTGCTCTGATTGGCTAGCAAGATATTTGGCTTGTTTAGCATAAATAATACCATGCAGCATCAACGAATTAAGCGGAAATAAGGGTCCTTTCATAACAATTGAACGATAAGTTTCCGCATCGCGATAAGTAAGCCATTGTTGTACTTTAGTGCCCGGGCCATAATAGTTAACATCATCACCCCCACGCCAAATCGAATCAGCGTAAAAAAGCCAGGATGGGGTCGCTTGAGTGCCTGTAGTCAGGTTGATATAAAGATTATTATTTGCTTTTCTCATGTCACTGATCATATGGATTGCCGCATCAAAGTCACTGGTAAAGCGGCTACCAGCAATCACCTTATCGGCATTGCCGGTACCATCCAATTTAAACATAGTAATATTTTGCTGTTTGATTAACTGTAAAATACGTTGATGAAAATTGGCATAATAATTGGCACCTGATAAGGCCAATTTACCATCCATTAAACTAGTTGCTGAATAGAGACTTGCATTTTTTGTCACGCTATTGAGAATAAAAAGAGGTTTAACTTAGAGAATAAAGGTTTGAAATGATCAACAAAGAGCGGCTGTTACGAGATAATCGTTTATG
>NZ_NHNG01000098.1:0-4172 GCF_002287155.1 Arsenophonus sp. ENCA | reverse complement strand
ATCGAGAAGTTAAACAAAATTGTGGTATTGAACGCTGTCAGGCTCGCACGAGCCGAGCGCAAAGAAATCATATTTTTCTCGCTATTTCTGCGTGGTTTGAACAACATAAACGTCGTATATCTGAAAAAATAACCCTTTATCAACAAAATTGGGACGTAATCAAAAATGCTATTGCTGAGCACATCCGTGTTTTATTAGCGTACCCAAATTAGTTTTGTGCGAAACTCGTGTTATTTAGAATGAAAGCCAAGGGTTAATTGAAAATCTTGAGTTTTTCGAGGTGCCCTTCTATAATAGAGGTAGGGTTATAATGACATGTTCGACATTAAATCAAAGCTGGGTTGAAGTAGTATTGCTGATTTAGCTCGACATAACACATTGCATCTGATTGAAACATGGCCAATCAGCGCGTTATTGACAGCCAGACTGATGGATTACACCCAACGTTAATCCTGCTGACTGGGATCCAACAGTATTCTTTACCAATAAAATGAATAAGATCACATTAATTAGGAATTAGGTATTAATTTTATAACAGGGATATTTTCAGGATCCCTGTTTTGCTATATGAAAACTGTTTATCTGAATACCTTTTTATTAGCAATCGACGGATATGTTATTCCTCTTCCGACAATGAGTAAGGCAAAGGCTGAATAGTGAGCTGACTATTGGTTTCGCCAACCAGCCGAAAAATACTCTCTTTAGGCATATCATTATTCATGACAACTTGCACACTAATAAAACCTTTTGTCATGGTAACAGCAGCTAATACTGTTCCAGTACGCCGCCAGTTATCACCTATTTTCCACTCGATAGCCTCTCCAGTTTTTGGCAGCGTATTTGCTGTCCCGGTTAACCAAAACATGGCACGCTTATTGGCGCCGCGATATTTTGCTCGAGCGACCGTTTCCTGCCCGCTATAGCAGCCTTTCTGAAAACTAATACTTGCGGGTAATGCTTGTAGATTAACGGCTTGAGGAATAAATTGTTCACTATTCTCAACATCAAGATTAGCAATTCCAGCGGCAATATCGAAAGCTAACCATTGCTGACTATCACCATGTTGGGGGAAATGTTTTGTTAGTTCAGCGGCAGTTGCACCATCAGTAACAATTAAAAAACGTTCAAACGGTAAACTAAAGTGCAGTAAAATCGTCTGCCCTAGATGAATAACGGGCTTTTCCTTATCGGGTAATAGAGAAAAGTGGCTGCTCAATGCGTCACGAACTTCTTGGCCGGCAGCACCTAACAGCACAGTATTGTGCTGCTGGCTGAGTGTTATTTGCGAGAAAACCGCGTATTTTTTCAGTTCAGCAAGTTGTTTTGCTGCCACACTAGTGCGTAAAATATAGCCAAAGCCTTGATTATAATGAAATAAACGTAGTGTGCTCCACATTTTTCCTTTGGCGTCACAGTGGGCGGTGAATATATGTTGTTGTGCAGTTAATGTAGCAATATCTGCGGTTAATTGACCCTGTAGATATTTTTTAGCATCAACCCCTGTTGCTGTGATGAAACTCCAATCATTAAGTGACATTAACGTTAAGGGTAATTGATGGTCTATTTCACAAGTTGCTGGTGTAAATTTATTTAGGCTTGTCATGTGTTCATCCGCTAGTAACCTGGATAAGAGTAGTCATAATGGTAAAATAGCTAACAGACAAAGCAAGTAATATTATCAAAATTAACTAACAAAATTAATGTTGAATAATTTATCTATATAAAGTTTTTAGTTAGTGGTTAGTTGTGGTTTTTACAAAAATGTTACTTAAATCATTTCGATATTGATGAGAATTTGCTACGCTAAATTCTGATATGGAATCAAAAATTATTCACAAAAGTTTTTAAGGTTATTTTATCGTATGGATATCAATAATAAACCCAGGATCCACTGGGCTTGTCGCAGAGGAATGCGTGAGTTGGACATCGCCATTATGCCTTTTTTTGAGTATGAATATGATTCACTCACAGAGGATGAGAAATGTCTGTTTGTTCGTTTACTAGAGTGTGCAGATCCTGATTTGTTCAACTGGTTGATGAATCATGGACGTCCTGATGATGGTCTTTATCATATGATTCAATTGATACAGAGTAGAAATAAACAACGTGGTTCTTTGGAAATTTAATATCAATGTTTCGTGGCTGACACAGCTTTTTTCAACGGGTGTTCATGTGGGAATTGGCTTGTTAGTTTTCTTTTCATCTTGGCCGCCAAATAATCTAGTCACTTGGTTGATAGCGACCTTATTAATTGTGGCAAGTTGGGTAAGGAGTCAAAAAAATATAAGTCGTTGTAAAGGTAGTTTAGCTTTACTTAATGGTAATAAGATACAGTGGAAGAAAAGTGAATGGCTGATTGTTAAAAAACCTTGGTTTTGCTTATTTGGTATAAAACTTACTCTTCGTTCATTGCAATGTAATAAGCGGATTCGGTTATGGATTGCTTCAGATAGTATGCCAGAAGAGGAATGGCGCAACTTAAATCAATTGTTGTTGCAGTACCCTGATATTTGATATGAAATAGAAGCCTTATAATAAGGCTTCTATTTCATTTAATATTTGCATACACCACTGTTCTATTCGTTCATCTGTTTGTTCGAATTGGTTGGTTTCATCGAGCGCTAGTCCGACAAATTGGCTACCATCAGCGGTTAATGGTTTAAGGCTGCTAAAGGTATATCCTGTTGTAGGCCAAAAGCCGACAAATTTAACTTGCATCCGTAATAGCTGTTCATAAAGCATACCAAGTGCGTCAAGAAACCAGTCGCTATAATCGATTTGATCGCCTAAACCATATAGGGATACAATTTTGCCGGCTAAATTTAACGAACAGAGTTCATCCCAAATTGCTTGCCAGTCTTCTTGTAGTTCGCCGAAATCCCAAGTAGGAATACCTAAAATCAGAATTTGGTAATTTTCCATTAATTGCGGCGAAATATCTTTAAGATTATATAAATCAACTAATTCTTTACCTAGATTATACTGGATTTTTTCTGCAACCATTTCGGTGTAGCAGGTACTGGAACCATAAAAAAGACCAATTTTCATTTTGCAACTTGTTGTCATTTTGCGAGTAATAATAGAGTATTATAGCAGAAAAACATTAAAAAAATATTATAATTCAGTTAATTAAGGTTAATTTATAGGTTGAACTATAAGTCATATTATTTCATTAACGTTAATTAATATGGCTGTTTTTTTGATATGCCTCATATTATCATCAATAAAGATAGAAAATAATTATTTTTAACCTATCCTCTAATTAGTCCTTGCAATTTCTACGCCTTATTTGTTCATTCTATTCTTGTTAGATAGAGACTTTACCTGGTGTTGTGTTTGATATGTTTGCCAGTTAAAACTGGCTTTTTTTATGCTATTTTTTATAATATTTAATCTTATTTCTTTCAGATAATGGGATAAAAAACCAGATCTTAATCAGCCTAAAAGATAAATTTTGCGATCTGCTTTTAAGTTAATTCGCTAAAAAATTACCATAAAGAAAGATATTATATTATATTATATTATATTATATTATATTATTAATGATCATATTTAGCGCTTATTTATTGTAAACGCCTTTGTAGCGTATTAATTGCTCGGCGTACATTAGGTAATGGACCAATATTTATCCATTTATTACTAGTTTGATGGTATCCTTGCGGTGTGCCTGTTTCGATTAACAGTGAACGCATGTCTTTTGGTTTAATAACCTCACCAATATATTGTTTATACCATGATTGGATCGCCACAACAGCGGAAGCAACAATCGGCGTAGCAGATGATGTACCCGAAAAAGTATGGGTATAATTATTATGCTCACCGGTATTGTATAAATCGTTATAACCGGTTGTGACAACATTTAGCCCCCATCCTTGCACATGTATCATGCTGCCATAAGTGGTGAAATCAGTGGGGATCAAGTATTTTTTATCGCCTGCACCAACACGAATTGCACCATTATCACCATCGTCATTACGATTTCTATATTCATTGTATAATTTATGATCTAAATCTTCAGCGCCATTGCCAGCCGCCATAATAACAATAAACTAGTTGCTGAATAGAGACTTGCATTTTTTGTCACGCTATTGAGAATAAAAAGAGGTTTAACTTAGAGAATAAAGGTTTGAAATGATCAACAAAGAGCGGCTGTTACGAGATAATCGTTTATG
>NZ_NHNG01000231.1:0-4211 GCF_002287155.1 Arsenophonus sp. ENCA | reverse complement strand
AAGAAAGCACAGGATGATGAAGCCAGTGGTGAGATTGAAACAGCACATCCGGGTTACCTGGGGTCGCAGGACACTTTTTATGTTGGTCATTTAAAAGGTGTTGGTCGTATCTACCAACAAACTTATATTGATACTTACTGCAAAGTCGTTCATTGTAAACTTTACACAACGAAAAGTTCGATAACTGCTGCGGATTTATTAAATGACAAGGTTCTGCCTTTTTATGCCCAACATGGATTACCGATATTACGTATACTGACGGACAGAGGTAGTGAATATTGTGGTAAAGTTGAGCATCACGATTATCAACTTTATCTGGCTATCAACGATATTGATCACACAAAAACTAAGGCACGCTCGCCTCAAACTAATGGAATTTGTGAACGTTTTCATAAAACCGTATTACAAGAGTTCTACCAGGTAGTTTTTCGTAAGAAAATCTACGGTAATTTAGAGGAATTACAAACTGATTTAGATAAATGGTTAGAGGAATACAATAACCAGCGTACTCATCAAGGAAAAATGTGTTGCGGTCGAACACCCATAGCAACTTTACACGATGGAAAACAAATTTGGAGAGAAAAAGATTTAAATCAAATTTAGCCTGACAGATACTGTATAAATAACCGGTAACTGTCAGATCAAGTCTGAGCTACTACATGTTACTAATGATAATATTACTCTCTTCTTTTACTTCTCTTTTCACCGCTTCTTCAATAGTCTCACCTAGTTCAACAAATCCTGCTAATACAGTAAATATTGGCTTTTTTTATGACGCCGATGTTGAGCCAATAAGATATGATCAGCACGCCGAATAGCAACAATAATACAGGGCGCAATTTGCGGATAATAACGCTCATGACAATGACTACACAAGCATGCCCATTCAGTTAAGCTGGCTGTCATTTTGTTGCCGCAATAACCGCAATAATGGTGCGAACGATAAAACTCTGCCAGTTGAATACCGCGTCCAACTAGTTTAAATAGCCCCTCATCTTGACTGGCAATCCATCGCGGCGAACACATATCCGTTGGTGATTTTGCTATAATTAACCAAATCGTTTCCGCTTGCCATTCACCAATAGGGAGTGCCTCTTTTCCTGTTAGCGACCAAAATTGGGCGGAACCTTTCGGTAAATCACCATTTGGCAACCAAATTCGACCACCAGAACTAACCACCCACCAGCCTGTTTCTGTTCCTGTTAACTTTTTTCTAATCATATAGCTCAATTCTTCTATATTTTATTGATTAGTGAATTTTGAAAATATGCCTTATTCATCAATATCAACTGTCTATTTTGATTAACAGCTGTTTGATGAAGAAGTTATCCATTGCAGTTTTCATTATCTTTCTTATATACTGACATCATCTTGTCGGAGTGCCTAGTCGGTTTAATAATACCTACAGGCTGAGACCGTTAATTCGGGATCCGCGGAACCTGATCAGGCTAATACCTGCGAAGGGAACAAGAGTAATCAACCTGCGATTTTGACTTATCAAAAGTAAACAGCGCAATTATTATACTATTACTCTCACCGAGCTCCAGACAAGCAATTTCTCTCTTACGTGAACCATTTGTAATGATTTTAGGAATTTGCTATGTCGAAAAATATTATTGCAACCAGCGATATTAGCGTTAAAACCAATACTACTTCGCCACGAAAAGCACAACGTGAAGCGGCACAACGTTTTCTTGATAAGCTACAAAATATCAACTTTCCCAATTCAAAACGGATCTATTTAACAGGTTATCACTATAATACCCAAGTTCCTATGCGTGAAATTCAGCTTTCACCAACCTTAGTTGGCGGTACAAAAGATAAACCCTTGCTTGTAGAGAATGAGGCAATACCTGTCTATGATACTTCTGGCGCCTATGGCGATCCTGATATAACTGTAGATATTAAGGAGGGGTTAAAAAAATGCCGCCAATACTGGATCTTCGATCGCAATGATACTGAGTTAGTTAAAAAATCAAGCTTATTTTACCCAACAACGACTGGCTGATGCAGGATTGAATCATCTTCGCTTCAATCACCGACCACAACCATTAAAAGCCAAAACCGGAAAAACAGTCACGCAGTTGCACTATGCCCGTCAAGGGATAATTACACCTGAAATGGAATTTATTGCGATCCGCGAAAATATGGGACGCGAGCGTATCAATAGTAAAATATTAACTCAACAGCACCCAGGCCAAAGCTTTAATGCTAATCTGACAAATAATATTACCCCTGAATTTGTTCGACAAGAAGTTGCCGCTGGACGTGCCATTATTCCAGCCAATATTAACCATCCTGAATCCGAGCCGATGATCATTGGTCGAAATTTTTTGGTGAAAGTCAATGCTAATATTGGTAATTCCTCAGTAAATTCATCGATTGAAGAAGAAATTGAAAAACTAATCTGGGCGACTCACTGGGGAGCTGACACCGTGATGGATTTATCGACAGGCCGCTATATCCATGAAACGAGAGAATGGATCTTACGTAATAGCCCAGTTCCTATTGGTACAGTGCCAATTTATCAAGCACTAGAAAAAGTTAATGGCGTGGCAGAAAATTTGAGCTGGGAAATATTTCGCGACACTTTACTTGAACAAGCCGAACAAGGCGTAGACTACTTTACCATCCACGCCGGTGTCTTACTACGCTATATACCAATGACTGCTAATCGATTGACGGGTATTGTTTCTCGCGGTGGCTCTATTATGGCCAAATGGTGCTTGTCACATCATCAAGAAAATTTTTTGTATACCCATTTCGACGAAATCTGTGCAATCTGTGCTGCTTATGATGTCTCTTTGTCACTTGGCGATGGATTACGACCTGGCTCCTTACAAGACGCTAATGATGAAGCGCAATTTGCTGAACTATATACATTAGGCGAATTAACCAAGGTAGCCTGGCAATATGATGTTCAAGTTATGATAGAAGGCCCTGGTCATATCCCAATGCAAATGATCCGCCGCAATATGACGGAAGAATTAACTCATTGCCATGAAGCCCCATTCTATACCTTAGGGCCTTTAACCACCGACATCGCACCAGGTTATGATCACTTTACCTCTGGCATCGGTGCGGCTTTAATTGGTTGGTTTGGCTGTGCCATGCTCTGTTATGTTACCCCAAAAGAGCACTTGGGTTTACCTAATAAAGAAGATGTAAAACAAGGACTTATTACCTATAAAATTGCTGCCCATACCGCTGATCTGGCTAAAGGCCACCCTGGGGCTCAAATTCGTGATAACGCCTTATCCAAAGCCAGATTTGAGTTTCGTTGGGAAGACCAATTTAATCTAGCTCTCGCTCCTACAACCGCACGCGCCTACCATGATGAAACACTACCGCAAGCGGCTGGTGAAGTCGCCCATTTTTGCTCAATGTGTGGGCCTAAATTTTGCTCCATGAAAATTTCACAAGAAGTCCGTGAGCATGCAGCTCAAATGGCACAAATGTCGGTAACATTTCGCGCCCACGGTAGTGAGCTATACCACGATATGGAGACGATTTCCGATGACAAAATGGACTGATCACGCATTTGCAACTACGGAGCATAAACTTGGCTTGTATCCAGTGGTTGATTCTGTCGAGTGGATAAGGCGCTTGCTTAGCGTCGGTGTTACCACTATTCAATTAAGAATCAAAGATCGATTAGCCAGTAACCTCGAACAAGATATTAATCAGGCAATTATGCTAGGCCAGCAATATCAAGCTCGCCTATTTATTAATGACTATTGGCAATTAGCCATAAAATATGGCGCCTATGGCGTCCATTTAGGGCAAGAGGATATTAATTTCGCTGATCTGAATCGCCTACAAAAAGCGGGATTGCGCCTAGGAGTTTCGACCCATAATCAACAAGAACTCATCAGAGCAAAGCAGTTAAAACCCTCTTATATTGCATTAGGACATATTTTTCCTACTACTACAAAATTAATGCCCTCTTCACCGCAAGGTTTAGTAACCCTAAAACAGCAGGTTAATGCCACACCCGATTATCCCACTATTGCAATAGGCGGTATCTCTTTAGCGTGTGTTCCCGCAGTACTTGCAACTGGCGTCGGGGGGTATTGCTATGGTTACACGAGTTTCGCAGTCTCTAAAAAAGAAGTATAAATTTAAAAACAAGAAAAAATCAGGATGTTCATATTTTGTCCGGTTATCCATGCATTAAAGATATCTATAAAATATTCTTGCAAGTAAGCAGT
>NZ_NHNG01000195.1:0-784 GCF_002287155.1 Arsenophonus sp. ENCA | reverse complement strand
AGCACCCACGACAGTCAGCATTTCGAAAGGGTCATTGACAAGGCCAACACCAATCGCAATATCTACGCCGACCGAGGCTATCCCTCTGCGGAGCGGGAAGCTTGGCTGAAGGCAAACGGCTATAGGAGCCAGATTCAGCGTAAAGGCCATCGAAACAAACCGTTGTCCAAGACTCAGCAAGGGCGAAACCACAGGATTGCAAAGACTAGGGCACGGGTTGAACATGCATTTGCGGCGATGGAACAAATGGGTAGAAAACTGATCCGCACCATTGGACAGGTGCGCGCTAATTTTGCCATGACGATGATGGCAGCATGTTACAACCTAAAGCGGTTGGCGTACTTCCAGAGCGCGTGCATCGTGGCTTTCTGACGCCCAGAATGGGTCAAATGGCCCTAGCCAGGGCAATGTGCGATAGAATCAGTAGCGTGATAATCAAAAAAAATCTAATTATTTAGAATGAAAGCCAAGGGTTAATTGAAAATCTTGAGTTTTTCGAGGTGCCCTATAGACAAAAAAAGCCCTTGTGTACTAATTGCCGATGATACATTGATTGCCAAAACACGTAGTAGAAAAATAGAGATGGTTCATTAAACTAGTTGCTGAATAGAGACTTGCATTTTTTGTCACGCTATTGAGAATAAAAAGAGGTTTAACTTAGAGAATAAAGGTTTGAAATGATCAACAAAGAGCGGCTGTTACGAGATAATCGTTTATGTAAAGCAATCATTGGATTATCAGTCGAAGAATTGAAAAATTTAGCCGCTGAATTTTCAGCTTGTTA
>NZ_NHNG01000192.1:0-4213 GCF_002287155.1 Arsenophonus sp. ENCA | reverse complement strand
GTTTGATGATAGGATTATTTGTTTGATACATAAAATTACCTTTTATTTAATTATCTAATGATGTTAATTAAAACCGGTAACTTTCTTTTTTAAATCAGAATTGTCAGATTAAGTTAAGACTAATACAAGTAACATTCGCTATATTGCTTCACAGCTATGGCCTTTTCCTCATTCATTAATGATCGGTTTTCTGGCTGATTATGCCAGTGGTGAAATCCAGGCTAATCCTGATGAGTTAATTAGTGCGGACTGCTATCATCATGATAAATTACCGCTTATACCGCCTCCTGATACCATAGCTCGACGTTTAATTGAAGATACACTGGCTTTATGTCGGCAAGAAAATGATAACTTATGCAAATAATATTAATCACGCTATATCTAAGTTGTTGCTGATTTAAGCAACAAGAAAAAAGCAAATACACGATGATAATTGGCAATTTCTAATTGCCATTTAATGGAGCTAATGATGTCTGCATTAACAAACGATCGCTACTTACGTGCCCTATTACGGCAGCCAGTTGATAAAACCCCAGTATGGATGATGCGCCAGGCCGGTCGTTATTTACCGGAGTATCGAAAAATTCGTCAGCAATCCGGTGATTTTCTTTCATTGTGCAAAAATACCGAGTTAGCCTGTGAAGTGACATTACAACCGCTACATCGTTTTCCATTAGATGCGGCGATCCTGTTTTCAGATATTCTTACTATTCCTGATGCGATGGGCTTAGGTCTTTATTTTTCAGCCGGAGAAGGGCCTATGTTTCAGCGTCCAATTGATTGTGTGGCTGATATAGAGAAACTGCCAATTCCTGATCCTGAGCAAGAATTGGTTTACGTAATGAATGCTGTACGCGCTATCCGCAAGGCGTTACAGGGAAAAGTGCCATTAATCGGTTTTTCTGGTAGCCCATGGACATTGGCAACTTATATGGTCGAAGGACGAAGTAGTAAGGCTTTCACCCATATTAAGAAGATGATGTATACGGAGCCAAAAGCGTTACATTTGTTATTAGATAAGTTGGCCCAAAGTGTCATTCTTTATCTAAATGGTCAGATTCGGGCTGGTGCTCAATCGGTGATGATTTTTGATACTTGGGGTGGTGTATTAACCGGGCCTGATTACCATCAATTTTCTTTACATTACATGCATCAGATCATTGATGGTCTACAGCGAGAACATGAAGGGCGTAAAGTCCCGGTGACCTTATTTACTAAAGGCGGTGGCCAATGGTTAGAGGCAATGGCTGCGACCGGTTGTGACGCGTTAGGGATCGACTGGATGACAGATATTGAAGAGGCTCGTTCTCGTGTAGGAGATAAGGTTGCCTTACAGGGAAACATGGATCCTTCTATATTATATGCATCAAAAGAACGTATAGAATTTGAGGTTAAAACAATTTTAAAACAATTCGGTCAGGGCAGTGGCCATGTTTTTAATTTAGGTCATGGCATTCACCAGGATATTCCACCTGAGCATGTTAAAAATTTTATTAATTCAGTACACAAATTATCAGAGCAATATCATCAATAAGTAAGGTTTATCCAAACAAAAAAAATGCCGATAAATAATAATTGTTATATTTTTTTATTTATTATTAAATCTAAATTAAATATTTACAATTATTTAAATATATTTTTTTAAATTTTGTGTTATAAAACAAATAATAAAATATATTTATATAAAAATTTTTTAAGTAAAATAAATATGATTGATACCAAATTATTACGTCAGGAACAGACCACAAAAGCTAAACAAATTATTCTTACGGATAATTTTACTACCCCTAATCTTATTGCTGGTGCTGATGTTGGATTTGAAGAAAAAGGTACCATAACCCGAGCCGCAATGGTTGTTATGCACTGGCCTTCACTTGCTATTGTTGAATATCATATTGCCCGTATACCGACTGAATTTCCTTATATTCCAGGTTTACTCTCTTTTCGAGAGTATCCTGCACTACTGGTGGTTTGGGAAAAACTGCAACATAAACCCGATCTTATTATGGTTGATGGCCAAGGAATAGCCCATCCTCGTCGTTTTGGAGTAGCTAGTCATTTGGGTCTTCTATTAGATATTCCAACGATTGGTATAGCAAAAAATCGTCTATGTGGTCACCATGAAGCTTTAGATGAAATAGTGGAAAGCTGCCAACCATTGAATGATAATAATGAGCAAATTGGTTGGGTGTTTCGTAGTAAAAAAAGATGTAAACCACTTTATATCTCACCTGGCCATAAAATCAGTTTAGATGCTTCACTATTATGGGTTAAGCATTGTATTAAAGGTTATCGTTTACCTGAACCTACTCGTTGGGCTGATGGAATCGCTTCTAATAGAGCGTTTTTTAATCGAATGAAACAGAATTTGGCATAATTAAAGTTAAAATATGTGGAACCTGTTGATTTTCAGGTAAACTTCGGCGTAAAAGGTAAGTGAGTAGAAATTTGATGTTAAGAAACCCAATTCATTTGCGGTTGGCAAAATTAGATAGTTGGCGGCATATTACTTTCATGGCCTGTTTATGTGAGCGTATGTATCCTAATTATCAATTGTTTTGTAAACAAACGAGCTTTTTAAATCCAATACGTTATCGTATTATTTTAGATTTAATCTGGGAATCACTGATTATTAAAGATAGTAAAATTGATTTTGATAATCAGTTGGAAAAGTTAGAGGAAGTTATTCCCGTCGCAAATGATTTTGATATATACGGAGTTCATCCTGCTATTGATGCATGTATTGCGTTAAGTGAAATAATTCATTCTTACTTAAGTGGGAAAACATTAGAAAGTGCTATTGAAGTAAGTAAAATTTCGATTCGAACTATCGCAATGTTTGAGATGACTCAGACAGGTAAAGAGATGTCTGATGAAGAACTGAAAGAATTGCTTACCATTGAAGAAGAATGGGATATTCAATGGGAGATTTACTGTTTACTTGCCGCTTGTGAAGAGCGGGATGTAGCGCTGATTAAAGGATTAAAATCCGACCTCCGTGAAGTGGGGATCAGCAATATTGGCATTAAGGTTACCTAATTTCCGTTCATAGTGTTTAAAAACGTGATTTGGTACCATAAATGCTGACTTTTAACGCTTCACATTCGCCTATACTATGCTCTACAGTGAAGGTGGAGAGGAGTACTTTCGGGACGTATATTAAGAATTAATAGGTTCTACATATCCAACGTACTCGATGCTATGCAAATGATAAACACACTGTGTAAGGATAACTTATGAATAAGACTGTAAATAAGAACATGAATAAGGGTCATGTAATTGAATGTGTCGCGCAAAAGGCAAACTTGACTAAGACTCAAGCTAAAAGTGCGTTAGAAGCAGTCATTGAATGTATTACAGATGCATTGAAAGAAGGTGAGCAAGTTCAATTCGTTGGTTTTGGTACTTTTAAGATTAATTATCGTGCAGCTCGTACTGGTCGTAATCCTAAAACAGGTGCAGAACTCAAAATTGAAGCCGCTAATGTACCAGTATTTGTTGCTGGAAAATCACTGAAAGAAGCAGTTAAGTAATTCAGTTGCGAAAAAGAATATTCAGAGGGGGTATTAAACCCCTTTTATTGATTGGGCACATCCTCATTTTACTTGGTGCTTGCACCAGTAAACCTAAAATGCCCGAATTTAGCGCAAGTGGATTTATTTCTGACGCTGGCGTCGTTAGGCTATGCGCCAATTCCCAAACGAAATGCAACAAAGTAAATCCTTGGTCATACATAGATAAAATTACTGTAATGACCCCATAAGAGATACTGTTGTATGAAGGGAAAACATTTGAACTTACATGAGCGTTTTTATATCGAAAAACGAATAATTGACGGTGTTACTCAGGCCACTATTGCTAGAGAATTGGGGCTTTCTCGTTCAACTGTCAGCAGGGAACTCAAACGTAATACTGATCCCGCTTTCCATGGACTTTATTCTTGCAGAAGAGCCGATACCTTAGCGAAAGCCAGACGTCTCAATAAATCTACACGAGATGCATTTAATCAACAAACCCCGCAAACGCAGTATTTTATCCGTAAGGAGCTTGCTTTACATACCTCGCCAGAAGTTATCAGTGGAAGGCTACGTTTGAAGCATGGTGTTTCTGTCAGCAAGAATACGCTTTATCGCTATATCAAGAGAGACCGACTGGCAGGAGGGAAACTCTATCTCCAGCTTCCTCATCGCGGGAAACATTATCGCTATGATAA
>NZ_NHNG01000785.1:0-13862 GCF_002287155.1 Arsenophonus sp. ENCA | reverse complement strand
AGCACCCACGACAGTCAGCATTTCGAAAGGGTCATTGACAAGGCCAACACCAATCGCAATATCTACGCCGACCGAGGCTATCCCTCTGCGGAGCGGGAAGCTTGGCTGAAGGCAAACGGCTATAGGAGCCAGATTCAGCGTAAAGGCCATCGAAACAAACCGTTGTCCAAGACTCAGCAAGGGCGAAACCACAGGATTGCAAAGACTAGGGCACGGGTTGAACATGCATTTGCGGCGATGGAACAAATGGGTAGAAAACTGATCCGCACCATTGGACAGGTGCGCGCTAATTTTGCCATGACGATGATGGCAGCATGTTACAACCTAAAGCGGTTGGCGTACTTCCAGAGCGCGTGCATCGTGGCTTTCTGACGCCCAGAATGGGTCAAATGGCCCTAGCCAGGGCAATGTGCGATAGAATCAGTAGCGTGATAATCAAAAAAAATCTAATTATTTAGAATGAAAGCCAAGGGTTAATTGAAAATCTTGAGTTTTTCGAGGTGCCCAATAATATCTTATAAAAAAGCATTTTTATAGGTGACTATTGGCACCGCATTTATTAACACACAGTCCTTTCAAAAAGAGAGTAAGATATTGTTTTATGATTAATATAATTACTCTCTTCAAAATGAACAACCCATAATTTTCTCAAACATACGGATAAACTGAGTTAAAATTTATGCCATTTATTCTTGGTCAACGCTGGATAAGCGATACAGAAAGTGAACTTGGATTAGGTACCGTGGTAGCTATTGATAGCCGCATGGTTACAGTACTTTTCCCTGCAAGTGGAGAAAATCGGCTTTATTCAATAAATAATGCACCAATTACACGCGTTATGTTTAATGAAGGCGATCTGATCACCAGCCATGAAGGCTGGCAGTTAAGAGTTGACAATGTACAACAAGACGAGGGAGTACTTGTCTATACAGGAACTCGTATCGATTCCGATGAAAAAAACGTCAGCCTGCGCGAAGTGTTTCTTGATAGCAAGTTAACTTTTAATAAACCACAAGATCGTTTGTTTGCCGGTCAACTTGATCGAATGGATCGTTTTGCATTACGCTATCGTGCTTTGCGTTTCCAATACCAACAATTTGGTCACCAAACCGGTGGACTAAGAGGTATGCGTGCCAATTTGATCCCTCACCAACTTTATATTGCTCAAGAAGTAGGTAAACGCCACCATCCACGTGTTTTATTAGCAGACGAAGTTGGATTAGGCAAAACTATTGAAGCAGGAATGATCATTCATCAACAGTTACTTGCTGGACGTATTGAACGAGTACTGATTATCGTACCTGAAAGTTTACAACACCAATGGTTAGTCGAAATGCTACGTCGTTTTAATTTGCATTTTTCGCTGTTTGATGACAGCCGTTATACCGAATCGTTACACGATAGTGAGAATCCTTTTGAAACAGAGCAGCTGGTCATCTGTTCTCTTGATTTCGTTCGCCGCAATAAAAAACGTTTTGATCATCTGTTAGAAGCCAGTTGGGATATGATGGTTGTTGATGAAGCCCATCACCTGGTATGGAGTGAAGAGTCGCCTAGCCGTGAATACCAAGCTATCGACACGCTGGCTCAGCAAATTCCTTCAGTGCTGTTATTAACCGCTACCCCTGAACAGCTGGGTCAAGAGAGCCATTTTGCTCGCCTACGTTTACTGGATCCTAATCGCTTTCATAGCTATCAACACTTCATTGAAGAA
Organism: Arsenophonus sp. ENCA; assembly: GCF_002287155.1. Taxonomy (NCBI): domain Bacteria; kingdom Pseudomonadati; phylum Pseudomonadota; class Gammaproteobacteria; order Enterobacterales; family Morganellaceae; genus Arsenophonus; species Arsenophonus sp. ENCA. Next base: position 12,148 of record NZ_NHNG01000785.1, on the reverse strand, counting down.
CAACAAAATTATAGCCCGGTTGCCGAAGCCGTTACTTTGCTCCTTTCTGGTGAAAAATTAAATAATAAGCAACAAAATTTACTAACAGAATTAATTAAGGAGCAGGATATTGAGCCTCTGCTTAAAGCCAGTAACAGTGATAATGAAGAAAGTGAAAAAGCACGTCGCGAATTGATTACCATGTTGATGGATCGTCATGGAACGAGCCGTTTACTATTTCGCAATACCCGTAATGGAGTTAAAGGCTTTCCTCGGCGTGAATTACACGCTATTAAATTACCTTTACCTCCACAGTACCAAACAGCAATTAAAGTTGCTGGCATCATGAATGCTAAGAAATCCGTTGATATCAGTGCGCGGGAGATGCTCTATCCTGAACAAATCTATCAGACGTTTGAAGGTGAAAATGCAACTTGGTGGAATTTTGATCCCCGGGTTGAATGGCTAAAGCATTTCTTAACAACTCACCGGCAAGAAAAAGTTTTAGTTATCTGCTCTCAAGCAACTACTGCCTTACAATTGGAACAGGTACTAAGAGAAAAAGAAGCGATCAGAGCGGCCGTTTTTCATGAAAATCTATCATTACTCGAACGGGATCGGGCGGCTGCCTATTTTGCCTCCCAAGAACAAGGTGCCCAGGTATTACTATGTTCTGAAATTGGCTCTGAAGGACGTAATTTCCAATTCGCCAACCAGTTAGTTATGTTTGATTTACCTTTTAATCCTGATTTGCTTGAGCAAAGAATTGGGCGTCTGGATCGTATCGGTCAAAATCGGGATATCCAAATTAGCGTACCTTACCTTGAAAATACTGCCCAAGCTATTTTGCTACGATGGTATCATGAGGGGCTTGATGCCTTTGAGTATACTTGTCCAACTGGTCGCGCTATTTATGATCAATATTATCAGCAACTGGTTGAGTATTTGGCTAAACCCACCGTCCTTGATAACTTTGACGATTTTATTAAGGTTTGCCGAGCTAAACATAACCAACTCAAAACCCAATTAGAGCAAGGGCGCGATCGCTTACTAGAAATGAATTCTAATGGTGGTGCAGTTGGTCAAGATTTAGCTAACCATATTGCAGAACAAGATAATAGTATTGATTTGATTAATTTTTCATTAAATTTGTTCGATATCATTGGTATTAACCAAGAAGATCGCAGTGATAATCTGATCGTTCTTACGCCTGCTGAACATATGTTGATACCTGATTTTCCTGGCTTGCCGCAAGATGGTTGTACTATTACCTTCGATCGTACTCAAGCATTGTCTAGAGAAGATACCGAATTTATTAGCTGGGAACACCCGATTATTCGTAATGGTATGGATTTGATCCTTTCTGGCGAAATTGGCAGTTGTGCTGTGTCTTTATTGAAAAATAAAACCTTACCAGTCGGTACACTACTTACTGAATTAATTTATGTTGTTGAAGCACAAGCACCTAAAAACCTACAAGTCACTCGCTTTTTACCGCCAACGCCAATTCGTATTCTAATGGATTTAAAAGGTAATGATCTGGCTAAGCAAGTAAAGTTTGAAAGTTTTAATCGTCAGCTAAATACTGTGAATCACCATACTGGTAGTAAACTGGTAAATGCCGTACAAAAAGAGGTACATAACACACTGCAACTTTCTAAAGCCATAATAGAAAAAGAAGCAAGTATGTTGATTGCCGAAGCAAAAACACAAGCGGATAAAATATTATCGTTAGAGTATTCGCGATTAGAGGCATTAAAATCTGTCAATCCGAATATTCGTCCTGATGAATTAAGCGCTATTGAATATGAACGCCAACAATTATTGCTCAATATTGATCAATCTAATTGGCGATTAGATTCTATACGCCTGGTGATTGTTACCCATCAGTAATTATTTATCGCCAGAAACAATAAAGTTTTTGGCCACGTTGGAGCAACTGATATGTTTTACAATCCGCCTATCGATCCCTGGCTACACGTTCTTTATCAAGATCAGCATATTATTGTGGTGAACAAACCTAGTGGTTTGTTATCAGTACCTGGTAAAGCCGCCGAACATAAAGACAGTATTATGACACGGGTTCAGGCGGATTTTCCAACAGCTGAATCCGTTCATCGCCTTGATATGGCAACCAGCGGAGTTATGGTCGTGGCATTGAATAAAAGCGCAGAAAAAGAGTTAAAACGTCAATTCCGTGAAAGAGAGCCACAAAAAATTTATCAGGCAAGGGTTTAGGGTCATATTACCAATAAAAAAGGACTTATTGATCTGCCTCTGATCTGCGATTGGCCTAATCGGCCTAAACAAAAAGTGTGCTTTACAACCGGTAAACAAGCACAAACTAAATACGAAGTGTTAGCTTATGAAAAACAAACAACGCGAGTTAAACTTGTTCCGATTACAGGTCGCTCACACCAACTACGTGTTCATTTGCTGTCACTAGGTCATCCTATTATTGGTGATCGATTCTATGCTCATCAAGCAGCGCTAATACTCTCTTCACGTCTACAATTACATGCAGAAGCACTTTACATTACGCACCCAGTTTATGGGTCACCTATCCACTTCACGTGTAAAGCAGATTTTTAGCAGCTGGAAAACTTATTTAACTAACGTTTAACATTATATACTATTTAAACTGACGCTCTTTTTTAATTAAATCATAAGCTAATTGAATGGATTGTGCTTTTTGTTTGGCAATTTCCATCATTTCTGGTGGTAATCCTTTAGCAACCAATTTATCTGGATGATGTTCAGCCATTAATTTACGATAAGCACGTTTAATTTTGGTTTGTTCATCATCAGGTTGCACACCTAATACCTTACAAGCATCCGCTAATGTTGGTCCTTGAGCAGTATGTCGATAGCGATTGGAACCATAAGAATAGTTACTACTATGCTCAAACCGTCGACCGCCGTCCATCATATGTAAGAATTGTTCAAACTGATTATGTGAAATGCCTAACTCTTCAGCAATAATAAACAGTACTTTTCGCTCATTTGGATGCAAAGCACCATCGGCAAAAGCAGCTTGTATTTGAATTTCCAGAAACATCTGGATAAGATCAAATCGACCGAAACAAGCTCGGCGTAATTTTTTCAGCGTTTGTCTTAGAGGAAAATTTTGTTCCTTACCTTCTCTAAATGCATTTTGTGCTGAAATTCTGGCATCACCATGCAACTGCATTCTGTCCATCAGGTTTGTTGCTAGTTGAATATCAACTTCAGTGACTCGGCCTTTTGCTTTCGTCAAATGGCCTAAAATCTGAAATGTGCTGACAAAAAAGAGTGCCTGACGGCTCTGCTTATTGCCTGTTTTTTCTAAATTTTGCTGTTCTGATGCTTTATCATATGCATGACCGATAATGAAACCGATGATAACACCCCAAATATGAGTGCCAGACATGATCCCCAACATAACACCAATAATTTTTCCCCAATACCGCATAAACCTCTCAATTCCCCAATGCCCTGAGTATAATTTTGCATTATCATACTACTCATTCTACTCTGTGCCTAATAACCTGAATATATAGCTGATGGTTTTATACAGACAAGAGCCGTTAAGTACGTTAATTGTTGAACTTTTGCCTACACGATAATATCGATGAAGGAACTACATACAGAATGATGAAAAAAAGTCACCCGACACTACTTGCTACCATGATTTGGATAGCTGTTCATAGCCAACAGGCCCATGCTGATCTAACAGAACAATGTATGCTAGGAGTACCGGTATATACTAAACCCATCGTGAAAGGTAATCCCAATGATCTACCCATCCATATCACCGCAAAAGATGTGGCTGGTGAATATCCTCATTTCATCGAGTATAAAGGTAATGTAGATATTCAACAAGGTAACCAAACTCTCACCGCCGATGAAGTTAAATTGACCCAAACAGAAACGACAAGTAAAAATCCATTGCGTACGGTAGTAGCAACAGGAAATGTACATTATGATGATCCACAAATCATCCTAAAAGGACCAAAGGCATGGTCAAATCTTAGTAATAAAGATACCGATGTCGAAAAAGGTGACTATTTGATGGTCGGGCGTCAGGGTCGCGGCTACGCAAATAAAATGAAATTGCGCGGAGAAAATCGCTACACCATTTTAGAAAAAGGCATGTTTACTGCCTGCCTTCCAGGTAATGATAGCTGGAGCGTTGTTGGCTCAGAAGTTATTTTAGATCGCCAAGAACAGGTTGCCGAAATATGGAATGCACGTTTTCGCATTGCTAATGTACCTGTTTTTTATAGCCCTTATTTACAATTACCGATTGGCAATAAACGTCGATCCGGTTTTCTACTACCTAATGGTAGTTATTCTAAAGGTTCAGGCTTAGACTTTGCGCTACCCTTTTACTGGAATATTGCACCTAACTACGATGCAACCATTACACCACAATTTATGACCTTTCGTGGCGTAAAACTGAATAACGAGTTTCGTTATCTGACAATTGCTGGAACCGGTACTGTTGCCGTTGATTGGCTAAAACACGACCGCAGTTATATTAAAGATAAAAATAGTGGCAAGTATCCCGCTCGTGATAGCGATGATCGCTGGCTTCTATATTGGGGTCATTCGGGCGTACTCAATCAAGTATGGCGTTTTAATATCGATTATACCAAAGTCAGTGATCCAAAATATTTCACCGATTTTACCTCTAAATATGGTAATAGTACTGACGGCTATGCCACTCAGAAATTCAGTGTCGGTTATGCACAACCTAACTGGAATGCACCCTTAACACATAAACAGTTTCAGGTTTTTGTCGATTCACCGAATAGTAAAGCTTACAAAACTGAACCGCAATTAGATCTAAATTTTTATAAATATGATCTGGGGCCATTTGATCTGAAAACTTATGCCCAAGCAGCGCGTATTACCAGTGTTGGGGCCAATAATCCTGATGCCACTCGGTTACATATCGAGCCAGAATTGAACCTACCATTAGCAAATGATTGGGCCAGTATTAACAATACTGTTAGGGTAATGGCAACTTATTATGATCAGGATATCCCTGACAAACTGGCTAATGGCACGCTAAAAAAACATGTTACTCGCGTCTTACCGTCAGTAAATTCTGATGCGAAACTAGTTTTCGAACGTGACCTACTGACAAATAGCAATTATGTACAAACGTTAGAACCTCGGGTGCAATATCTTTATGTACCTTATCGCGACCAAAGTGATATTAATAATTATGACTCCTCCTTGCTACAGGCTGACTATAACGGTTTATTTCGTAACCGCATTTATAGCGGCTTAGATCGTATCGCTTCTGCTAACCAATTAACGACCGGTATTACTACGCGTATTTATGATGAAGAATTAACCGAACGTTTTAATTTTTCTGTCGGACAAATATACTATTTTGAGCGGCCCAGAACTGAAGATTCCAATTTACCAATTGAAGATAAAAGTAATACCGGTTCATTATTATGGGCCGGTGATACTTATTTACGCTTAACAGATAACTGGGGACTGCGTGGTGGGCTCCAGTATGATAGACGGCTGGGTGATATTACAATGGGGAATGTTGTGACCGAATATCGCCTGGACTCAGATCGCTTAATTCAGCTAAATTATCGCTTTGTCGATCGCGATTATATTCAAGCAACAGTTAGAAGCGCACCAGCCTTTCAAAAAGGAATTTCTCAAATGGGGGTGGTAGTGAGTTGGCCTTTAGGTGATCGCTGGGGCTTTGTTGGCTCATACTATCATGATCTAAAAGAAAACCAACCCGCCAGTCGATTAATCGGTTTACAATATAGTACGTGCTGCTGGTCAATTAATATGGGCTATGAGCGTAAAATCGTCGGCTGGCAAGAACAAAACTTCAATAGTGACTATGATAATCGCTGGTCAATCAATGTGGAACTAAGAGGCCTTAATAATAATCATAATTTGGGAAGTCAGGATATGCTTGCTAGTGGTATTTTACCTTATCAACGAGCCTTCTAATAAAATTGATATTTTCAACTATCAAATAGAAGAAACCTGAAATAGGATCAAACCTTAATATAATCGAACAAAATGAGAACTTTATGAATTATTGGAGAAAACTGATTATTGGCTTGTTGTTCACTGTTAGCACTACCACACTGGCCGCGCCACAACCATTGGATAAAGTGACTGCTATTGTTAATGATGGCGTTGTGCTACAAAGTGACGTAGATAATATGCTAGATATAGTAAGAATAAACGCCAGAAATGCAGGACAACAAATCCCCGATGAAAATGCATTACGTCACCAAATATTAGAACGCTTGATCATTGACAAAATTATTATGCAAATAGCCGAAAAAATGCAGATCCAGATCCCTGATCAAGCAATAGATGCTACTATCGCCAATATTGCAGCCCAAAATAGATTAACGGTTGGCCAACTACAGCAAAGATTATCAATGGATGGTATCAATATACAAAATTACCGCAGCGATGTTCGTAGAGAAATGATGATCGCAGAAGTACGTAATAATGAGGTTCGTCGACGGATAACCGTCCTGCCGCAAGAAGTAGAATCACTGGCTGCCCAACTTAATTCACAAGCTGGTCAAGATGCTAATGTCAATTTAAGCCATATTTTGATCCCATTACCAGAAAATCCAACTAATGAACAAAGTCAATCAGCAATGGCTACGGTAAATAAAATTATCGCCCAATTAAAGCAAGGTGCTGATTTTGGTAAGCTGGCCATTACTTACTCTGCCGATCCTAATGCTTTAAAAGGCGGGCAAATGGGCTGGAGTAAAGTTGAAGAATTGCCAACCGTTTTTGCTCAACGAATTCAGCATGCTAAAAAAGGCGATATCATTGGACCTATACGTTCTAGTGTCGGTTTTCATATCCTAAAACTTAATGATATACAAAGTGGCAATATGCCGATTTCGGTTACCGAAGTGAAAGCTCGCCATATACTTATTAAACTTTCACCTATTATGAATAGCGAACAGGCATATGCAAAAATACAACAAATTGCACAGCAAATTAAAACGGGTCAACTAACCTTTGCCGAAGCAGCTAAAAAATATTCACAAGATCCTGGCTCTGCATTACGCGGCGGTGAACTTGGCTGGAATATGCCCAATGTTTATGATCCAGCATTTCGTGATGGTTTAATGCGTTTAAATAAAGGTGAAACGAGTCAACCAATCCAGTCCTCTTTTGGCTGGCATCTTATTCAACTGGAAGATACTCGCCAAGTTGATAAAACCGATGTAGCCCAGAAAGATCATGCCTATCGTCTATTATTCAATCGTAAATTTAACGAAGAAGCGCAAATTTGGATGCAAGAACTACGCGCATCTGCCTATGTAAAAATTCTCAATGATAGCGATGCACAGTAATCTTTATGGAAAAAAAAACTAATACTATCGTTCTCACCTCCGGTGAACCGGCCGGGGTAGGTCCTGATCTTTTGATCCAACTCGCTCAACAAAATTGGCCGGTTAGATTAGTTGCTTGTGCTGATCCAGACCTACTAATAAGCCGAGCGGATCAACTCGGCTTAGAATTAGAATTAACTATTTATTCGCCAGGAACTTCAAATAACAACCAAGCTGCCAAAACATTGACCGTGTTACCAATAAAATTACCTGCGCCGGTCAAAGCAGGCCAACTTAATAAACGAAATAGCACGTATGTAATAGAAACACTTAGCCGCGCCTGCGATGGCTGTATGACTGGTGAATTTTCAGCATTAGTTACCGGCCCTGTTCATAAAGGAATTATCAATGATGCTGGCATTCCCTTTACCGGGCATACTGAATTTTTTGCTGACAGAAGTAAAACAAAAAAAGTCGTCATGATGTTAGCGACAGAAACATTGCGTGTTGCGCTAGCAACAACCCATTTACCTCTCAAACAGGTTCCCGCTGCAATTACTTTTCAAAGCCTACAAGAAGTTATTTATATTTTAAATGAAGAATTAAAATATAAATTTGGCATTAAAACACCCGCCATCTATATCTGTGGTTTAAATCCTCATGCCGGCGAAGGCGGACATATGGGACATGAGGAAATCGATACTATCATCCCAGTTATCGAGAAATTGCGTCATGAAGGATTGCAGCTTTATGGCCCTTTCCCGGCAGATACCCTATTCCAACCCAAATATCTGAACCAAGCTGATGTGATTTTAACTATGTATCACGATCAAGGTCTGCCTGTGCTAAAATATCAAGGTTTTGGCCACGCGGTAAACATTACTTTAGGCTTACCCTTTATTCGTACATCGGTTGACCATGGTACAGCGATCGAGCTAGCAGGAAGTGGGCAAGCAGATGTTAACAGTTTTATAACAGCCTTAAAATTAGCTATTAGCATGATACAAAATAACAATGAATAAACGAATCCATCAAGGGCACTTTGCCCGTAAGCGCTTTGGGCAAAATTTTTTAACTGACCCATTTATTATTGACAATATGGTTACTGCTTTTAACCCAAAGCCTGATCAAGCTATTGTTGAAATTGGCCCGGGTCTAGGTGCCCTAACATTACCTATTAGTGCACTTATAGAGAATATGACGGTAATCGAGTTAGATCGTGATCTTGCCGCCCGTTTAGCTGCACACCCTGCGCTGAGTGCTAAACTAACAATTATAGCAAACGATGCAATGACGATTGATTTTGGCGCAATAGCGAAAGAAAAAGGTCAACCCCTCAGAGTGTTCGGTAACCTTCCTTACAATATTTCAACTCCGCTAATGTTCCATCTTTTTACATATACTAATGCTATTGCTGACATGAATTTTATGCTACAAAAAGAGGTTGTAAATCGCTTAGTCGCAGTACCGAATACTAAAGCATATGGTCGCCTTAGCGTTATGGCGCAATATTATTGTCAGATAATCCCTATCTTAGAAGTACCGCCGTCGGCTTTTTCACCTGCGCCAAAAGTGGATTCAGCTGTCGTGCGTTTAATTCCTCATCAACGAAACCCTTACCCTATTTGTGATGTCAAATTATTAAGTCGTATTACTACACAGGCATTTAATCAACGACGTAAAACTATTCGTAATAGTTTAAGTGATTTTTTTAGCGTGCAAGATTTTGAGCAATTAGGTATTGATCCAAATTGTCGCGCTGAAAATATTTCAGTAGAAAATTATTGCAAGTTAGCCAGCAAATTGGCTAAAACCTCTCGCTAATAGTGATAAACTTTGGGGGCACTATGCTAAATGAACCTAACATCTGTATACAAGTTCAAAGTGTCTATATTGAAAATCAATCTTTACCTGAAGAAGCCAGATTTGTTTTTGCCTATACGGTTTCTATTCGCAATCTCGGCCGCACGCCGGTACAGCTAATAAGTCGCTATTGGTTAATTACCAATAGTGATGGTAAACGTACCGAAGTACAAGGACAGGGCGTGGTAGGAGAGCAACCTATCATTCAACCAAGCGCCGAATTTCGTTATACCAGTGGTGCTATTATAGAAACGCCAATGGGAACCATGGAGGGCCATTATGTGATGTTAGATAATGATGGTAAAAATTTTTATGTTGATATCCCAGTTTTTCGTCTTGCTATCCCAACAGTTATAAACTAATTATGGCTACTTATCTTATAGGAGATATTCACGGTTGCTATCGTGAACTTAAAGCACTTCTCAAACAAGTGAAATTTGAACCACAAAAGGATGTTTTATGGATCACCGGTGATCTCGTCTCCCGTGGCCCGGATTCACTCAAAGTTTTACGTTACATTAAAACATTAGGCTCATCCGTCAAAATGGTACTAGGTAATCATGATCTCCACCTTATCGGTGTATATGCCAATATTAGCCATAATAAACCCAAAGACAAACTGAAAAAATTACTGACAGCGCCTGATGCTGATGAATTAGTTAATTGGTTACGACGTCAACCATTATTACAAGTTGACAATAAGAAAAAAATCATCATGGCACATGCTGGGATCACACCACAATGGGATTTAGCAACAGCACAGATGTGTGCCAAAGAAGTAGAGGCTATTCTTAGTAGTGATAGCTATCCTTTATTTATCGACTCCATGTATGGCGATATACCGAACAACTGGTCACCAAATTTAACAGGGTTATCCCGTTTACGCTTTAGTACTAACGTCCTAACTCGTATGCGTTATTGCTTTCCTGACGGTCAGTTAAACATGACCTTGAAAAATAAACCTGAAAACACACCTCCTCCTTTAAAGCCTTGGTTTGATCTGCCGCGAAAAATACCACCAGAATATGCCATTATTTTTGGTCATTGGGCTTCCCTTGAAGGGAAAGGAACACCTGAAGGTATTTATGGATTTGATACTGGTTGTTGCTGGGGAGGAAAACTGACTTTATTACGCTGGGAAGATAAAAAGTATTTTCACCAGCCTGCATTTACCAAAAGATAACTAACACTATGCTTATTCTACTATGCAACAGATAATGGAATATAAGTAATAAATTAATTAATTTTGTTTAATATGACTAAAATAATAGCTATAAAAGCTATTTGAATAGCCCCTTATTTATAAATATTTGACTTAAATTATTTAATTAATAATACAAATTTAATTTTTATTTATATATTTAACATCCCCTAATTCAAATTAATAATAAAAAACCGAAGTATTAGTCTTCGATTTTTTATTACCACCAAGAATCTCTCTTAGCTCTGTGAACGGCGTTCTAATATTTCAAAACAATAATTATGAGAATTTTTATCATCTGCTTCATGGTATTCAGTAAATACAGAGTCCCACTCATTAGGCTCATAAACAGGAAAATAGGTATCACCAATCACTTCAGCATCTACATGCGTTAAATAAAGACGATTCGCCAGAGGTAAGAATAATTCATAAATTTTCCCCCCGCCTATAATCATTATTTCTTCTACTTCTCCTGCTGCAGCTAGTGCCTCATCAACTGAGTTAACCCAAACAACTCCATTATCATCACTCAAATGAGTATGACTAAGAATAATATTCAAACGTTGAGGTAAAGGTTTACCTATAGATTCATAAGTTATACGTCCCATTATAACTGGCTTATTTAACGTATTACGCTTAAACCAGGCTAAATCACCGGATAACATCCATGGCATGTTATTTTCCAAACCAATCACCTGATCCGCCGCCATTGCTGCGATTAAACTAATATTCATTAGGTCACCATATTGGCATAATAGAAAATTGGATTTTACATTTAATAAATCCAATCACTCTTCGATAAATCTACGTTTTTATAAAAACGATCAAATTATTAATTACTATTATATAGATAATTTTAAATAATAAATAACAATCGAAATAACAAAACATAAAATAATACAATTACTTTTTTATAATCAGCCACAAAAATATTCTATATTATAGAAATAAATTAAGCTGATGGATTGATCACCATCTGCGCAACTGAGCCTTTATCCGCTTTCTCTAAATTTTGACTAAAATACAAAAAAGGAAAATGATCATAAGACGGTTGTAGCATATTAACTAATAATTCACTGTATCCATTTATCCATACTGTATCTTTCCAGCCATAATCTTCCGGCCCTGGTACAACGCCATTATGATTAATAACTTTGAAACGAACACCTTCAATATGAAATGCTTGCGGCTCATGCGCTTTTACCGTCCAGCGTTCCCATGCTCCCTGCTGGGTGATTAAGTCAATACGATTCACATCCCGCATCATACCATTAATGCCAAAAGGTTTGCTAAGGATCACTTCACGATTACGGATCGTCGATGTGATTTGGCTGGTGTCATTAACTAGAGTCTCTGGTAAATTATCTGTTACTAAGGATAATAATCCTGAAGAACAAATGGTTAAAACTTTGGTTGAATTTAATAAAGTTGACGGTTCGAAAAGTCCTTTAATACGATCCATAACCCCTGCTGCTCTTCCAGCCGTTATCGTTAATAACTCTAAACTAGTTGCTGAATAGAGACTTGCATTTTTTGTCACGCTATTGAGAATAAAAAGAGGTTTAACTTAGAGAATAAAGGTTTGAAATGATCAACAAAGAGCGGCTGTTACGAGATAATCGTTTATGTAAAGCAATCATTAAACTAGTTGCTGAATAGAGACTTGCATTTTTTGTCACGCTATTGAGAATAAAAAGAGGTTTAACTTAGAGAATAAAGGTTTGAAATGATCAACAAAGAGCGGCTGTTACGAGATAATCGTTTATGT
>NZ_NHNG01000542.1:0-4214 GCF_002287155.1 Arsenophonus sp. ENCA | reverse complement strand
CATCCAAAATCTCTGTGACAATAAATGCCCTACGTTCACCAATTTGCTTGAGATAATCGCAAAGGGAAACAGAACCCTCCAAGATAGGTAGATTTTGCGCTTTGACAAACTTACGTTTGGTGTGAGAAGGCGATTCCAGTTTGCGAGTAAATACGGTCATAAAAGATCTGCGTTTAAAACGAATAAAGCAAATTTTAATCGATAACATGAGCTTTTGCGACAGCCTCTTGAAAGGGGGGTTTTGCCAACCAAAGTAAAACTAAAAGGGCAATAAAAACGCCTGCTGATAACCAAAAAATTTCATTGGCTGAGATAATTAATCCTTGATCAGTAATCATTTTTGCTAGATAAGCGGATGACTGTTGCTCATTTAATCCTAATGCGGACAATTTTGCATAGAATAGTTGCGACTCTGGATTATAGGGGGTAATAATTTCAGTAAAGTGGGCATGATGCATAGCTTCCCTTTGTGTCCATAAAGTGGTTGTCACAGATGTTCCTATCGCTCCGGCAAGTGTCCGGGCAAAATTTGATAGACTGGATGCTGAGGCGAGCTTTTCAGCTGGTAAACCAGATAAAGTAATGGTGGTCAGTGGCATGAAAAAGCAAGCAATAGCTAATCCTTGCAGGAATTGTGGCCATGCCGCAGCGGCAAAATCCATCGATGGCTCAAATGTCCATGCTCGCCAATAATAGCAGACGGCGTAAATAATAAAGCTGAAAGTAACGATAACACGCATATCAATTTTATGGCTATATCGCCCGATCAATGGCGTTATTAATAGTGGTAAAATCCCAACTGGTGCTGAGGCTAAACCCGCCCATGTTGCCGTATAACCAAACACTTCCTGTAATAACTGTGGTAGTAATACAATAGTACCAAAGTAGAGCATATAAGCCAGACTGAGTGACAAACAGCCAATAATGAAATTACGCTCCTTGAACAGGGAAAGATCAATAACAGGGTTATTATCTGTCAGTTCCCAAATAATTAGGAAGCTCAATGCAATTACTGCGGTTATTGCCAACACAACAATTTCTGTTGAATAAAACCAATCTAGTTCTTTACCTCGATCAAGCATAATTTGTAATGCACCGATACCAACGATCAGTAATGTTAATCCAATGGTATCAATTGGCTTTATCTCAGTTGCGGTTTCACGATCAGCGAGTGTTTGCATAATAATGAAAATAATCGCAATACCGAAAGGAACATTAATAAAAAAAATCCACCCCCAGTGATAATTATCACTAATATAGCCACCTAAGATCGGCCCGCAAATGGGGGCAATAACAATTGTTATTGACCAAAGTGCAAGCGCCATATTACGTTTAAGAGGAGGGTAATTATTAAGCAGTAGGCTTTGTGACAAAGGAATAAGCGGACCTGCCACCATTCCTTGTAAGATGCGAAAGAAGATCAATGTTTCCAAACTGCCGGCAATACCACATAGCCATGAGGTTAGGGTGAATAGCGCGGTTGACCAAAGAAAAAGTTTAACTTCGCCAATGCGTTTAGCCAACCAACCTGTGATGGGGATCGAAATTGCATTAGCTACGCCAAAGGAGGTGATCACCCAGGTACCTTGTGAATTAGAAGCACCTAAATTACCAGCAATAGTTGGGATTGCAACATTAGCAATGGTAGAATCTAAAACCTGCATAAAGGTAGCTAGTGATAGCGCAAATGTCATCCATGCCAGTTTTGTACCTTGTAAGGGCTCTTTCGCCACGATGAGCTCCTTTTATTTTGATTCTGAATTATTATTAATAATATCGGTAACTAGTCGATCGACAGGAGCCATATTAATTTTAAACGCATTAGTATGATAAGCTGGGTTATCGCGAGTTTTTTGTGAAAGTATTGGGCCATTTTTGTCACTTGTATCGACGGTAACGTCACTGGAAAGTCCGATCCGCAAAGGGTATTTTTTTAATTGTTCTGTATCAATGGTTATACGAACAGGCAAGCGTTGCACAATTTTGATCCAGTTACCACTTGCATTTTGGGCCGGTAATAGTGAAAAAGCGCTACCTGTTCCCATATCTAAGCCTTCAACACGTCCTTGATAAACAATGTTTTTACCATAAAAATCGGTAGTGATTTTTGCTGGTTGACCGATACGAATATCGGCAAGTTGAGTTTCTTTAAAATTTGCGTCAATCCACATATTGTCAGTTGGTACTACCGCCATAAACGGTGTTGCCGGGGTGATACGAGCGCCAACTTGAACACTACGACGTGAAACATACCCATCAACAGGGGTAACAATTTGTGTCCGTTCTAATGTTAGCCAAGCGTTACGAAGTTCAGTGGCAGCTTGTAAAACTGTAGGTTGTTTATCTAGTGGAGTATCTAACACGATAGCTTGGTTAGCATTAAACTGCTCAACAGCCACATCGAGGGCGGCTTTAGCACTGGTTACCGCTTCACGAGCATGTTGTAATTCTTCTTTACCAATAACTTTTGATTGGCCAAGTATTTCGCGACGTTGAAGATCTTGCTGTAATTTATTCAGTTCAGAACGACGAAGAGAGATATTGGCTTGATACTGTCGGCTATTAATCATATGTTGATGAGTTTGTCTGACGCTGTTAGCTAAGTTAGTTTTTGCTTTTTCCAATTCTAAAATAGCATCTCTGGGATCAAGTTTAACCAGCACTGTGCCACTTTTTACAAAATCAGTGTTTTCAACATTAACGGTAATAACGCTGCCAGGTACTTGAGACATTATCTGAATTTGATTGCCTGCAATGTAGGCATTATCAGTACTTTGATGGTGTCGGAGCACTAAAAACCAATAAATTCCACATATTAGTGCAGTAATGATAAAAAAAATGCTAACTAGTACAATTATAGTTCGGCGTTTTTGGGTTTTAGTCGCTGTTAATTGTTGTTCATTAACGCCCATGTTGTATTAAACTCCATATTATTCATTTTACTAATGTTTAATCTACGCTTAATAAGCGAAAGTTTCCAGTAGCTTATAATTATACCACTGGAAACGGTATGGTTATTATTAATAATTTTTTATGATTTTGGATGGCTTTGGGGTAATCATTAACATACAGTTTGATTGTCAAGATCATCAAGTTTAACTAATAACTTTCTCATCAATTTTTCGATAGTATTTTTTTCTTCAGCGCTAAAAACAGACCAAATTTTTTCTAAATTTTCGTTTTGGCGAGGAAGTATTTTTTTTAGAAAGTTTGAACCCTCTTCGGTTAAATGGAGATATAAGCATCGGCGATCATTGTGACTTTCTTTGCGTTCAATCCATTTTCGATTTTCCAATTCATCTGCAATGCGCGTTGCATTTGTTCTCGAGGAGCCTAAAGCATCGCTAAGTTCAGACGGTTGAATACTATGTGTTGTTTGGGTGTCGAGAATGATTAATGCCATAAATAACGTTTCATTAATTCCTTGTTTTTTAAGCATATTATTTCTGTTTTCTAACAATTTCCCTTGCACATGCATACATAAACGCGTTAGCAAAATTTGCTGATAGGGTAGCGGAATAGTTGATTTTTGTTGTTGCTGTTTGCGTTCATTAAGTAATTGCTCTATGGGAGAAAATGAAGTTTTTTTTTGTGTTTGTGTGCTTTCCATTATTTATATACCTTATTAGTTTCAGTTGGTAAGATAGCAACTGTCATAATCAATCTAAATGGTATATCAAAAGCTAAAATTATCAATTATAGTTATTTATTATCGCGAAATTTATTTTGTTATTGGTATTTAATTCATAAATATTTTAAATGTTAATATAAGAAAAATAGATTTTAAAATAGCTTTAAATATTCTATAACTTCTTATTTGCAAAATAATTTCATTATCGAATTAATAAAAAATAAATATCATTTGCAATAAATTATATACATTTAATATTAGTTAATTGTTTTGTTATAACACTATTATTAAATTAAATATAGATAAATTAAAATAAACAATAGTTAATCTAAACTAGCTATCTAATTGATTGTTAGATGATAAGTTAAAAATTAATTTTCTTATTCATTTAAATAAGGCGAATGTCTTTATTGCCGTTAAGTTGCCATATAATATAAAAAAGGTTAAAAAGATAACATTCAGGGCACCTCGAAAAACCTAAGCCGAGTTTGATTTTGCTGATAAAGTTATCGGAAGCTGGTCTACTGAGCTAACCACCATGAAGAAACGCAGCGCCATTAAGAATGACCTCTTTGCAAACCAG
>NZ_NHNG01000501.1:0-4220 GCF_002287155.1 Arsenophonus sp. ENCA | reverse complement strand
TGAAGATAAAAAGCAGTACACCCATGACCGCTCACCTAATCTGGTGCATAACATGGTATTTTCATCACCGAAGATAGCCGAGGTGCCAGAGAAAGATATTTTTAAAGCGGTAGAGGAGACACTAAAGAAAAAATATCCTGAAAATCGCTTTTTGATGGCATACCATACCGATAAAGAACATCACCCGCATGTTCATGCATTGTTACGCATTCCTGATAATGGTGGTAAGCGGATCAACATTCGTAAAAAAGACTTACGCGAGTTACGCGAAAAATTTGCAGGGAACTTACAAAAAATGGGATACAAGGTCAAATGTACCCATAAATATGAGTTCGGGAAGAAAGAACAGCTTAAACGTGAACCGGAGCGTCTACGCAATCTGTTTGAAGTAGTTGAGTTCGGTCGGACCAATTACCTGTTTGACCCCAAAAACAAGCAGCAAAACTATATCACTCTGCGCACCCTGAAAAACAAAACAGAGATGACGAGATGGGGCAGCAACATTGCTGATGAAATCAAACGTGAAGGGGTAAAAGTCGGCAGTGTGATAAAAATGCGCAAGGAGGGTGAAACAACAGTAAAAGTACCGTTGACAGATGGGCAGGGCAATAAGCAGGGATGGTCAGATCACAAGCGCAATAACTGGCGCATCGAAAATCAGGGTGCAATGGGAATAAAACCCGCGCCGTTTGATAAATTGAAACCATTGGATACCTCAGAGCAGTTGTTGAAGCAACAGCGCGGTTTTTCGCTGTTTAAACAAAATCAGGAAGCGACAGTTAAACTTCAGCAGCAACAAAAACTGGGTATTCGCGGCGGGATATTCAAGTTTTAATGTGAGAGGATGGCGAGGCTTATCCTTCAAGGGTATACTGCATTGATGAAAAAGATACTTTCCCACCACGACAGCCTGTTTAAAAAATTCCTTGGTGATATCACCATAGCAAGGGATTTCCTACAAATTCATTTACCGGAAAAACTTCGTCAATTGTGTGATTTTAGTACGCTGGCGATGGAATCCGGCAGCTTTATTGAACCAGATCTGCGTAGCCAGTGCTCGGATATGCTCTATTCGGTGCAGACGACAACGGGAGTGGGATATATCTATACTCTCATCGAGCACCAGAGCCGACCGGAAAAGATGATGGCGTTCAGGCTGTTAAGATATGCGGTTGCCGCCATGCAACGGCATCTTGAGCAGGGCAACGACACCTTGCCGGTGGTGATACCATTGCTGTTTTATCAAGGGAAAACCTCGCCGTATCCTTACAGTACCCATTGGTTTGACTGTTTTTCTGACTCGGAACTGGCAAAGTCTGTTTATACGCAGGCGTTCCCGCTGGTTGATGTTACGGCTATCCCGGACGAGGAGATTGTCACGCATCGGCACGTTGCCCTGATGGAACTGGTGATGAAGCATATCCGCACCCGCGATATGCTAGAGTTAAGTCAGGAGATAGCGTCCTTGCTCAATCAGTGGGTATTGCAGCCTGAGCTATTTCGAGGATTAATATGTTATATTGTAGAACGAGGAAATACTTCTGATGCAAAGCAATTTTTGCATCAGATTGCGGAGAAAGCAACTGATTATCGGGAGGTGGTGATGACCATTGCAGAGCAGCTACGGCAAGAGGGCGAGCAACAAGGTATAGAAAAAGGTATCTTGAAAGGACGTGAAGAAGGCATTCATCTAGGCGAACAGCGGGGCATAGAAAAAGGTAGGCAAGAATCTGCCAGAACCATAGCGCGCCAGCTTCTGGCCAACGGCGTTGATCGGGCGATTGTCAAAATGTCTACTGGGCTGTCTGATGCTGAGATTAATGCACTGATGGATTAATCGATGTCGAGTAATACTATTTTACCTCGATCATTTTATGAGCGTGATACGCTTTGTGTAGCAAAGGATTTGCTGGGAAAAGTTTTAAAGTTTGCTGATTATTATGGTGTTATCAACGAAGTTGAAGCCTATGTAGGGCAGGATGATCCGGCCTGTCATGCCGCGAGAGGCTGTACGCCACGAACAGCCGTCATGTTTGGTGCTGCCGGTTTTTCCTATGTTTATCTTATCTACGGTATGTATCATTGCCTGAATATTGTGACCGAGCGTGAAGGATTTCCGGCGGCGGTTTTAATTCGGGGAATCGATTTATACAACCCCACAGTTATTACTTTGGATGGTCCGGGTAAACTCTGTAAAAAATTAAATATTACGAAAAATAATAACCAGATTGATTTAACGCAATCGCATGATTTTTGTGTTTATGATACCACGGACATACCAGAATATATGGCGACGCCAAGAATTGGAATAAAAATTGGTACTGACAAATTATGGCGTTTTAAGTCAATGTAAACACTGTTAAGTGTTACCATCAATATGCACCCACATCCATTAAGATATCCTTGCCGCTTTTCCGTTCAATCGCTATAATTGAGATATTAACCCCCAATGGTTAATCGGGAGTCGAAACCCGTGTATCTTACTGGCGACAGATGACGCGCCATGCGTCTTTTTTTATGTCGCGAAACGCCTAAGCATACCTGTAAAACAATGGTGGCTCAGGCGGGGCATCCGTAAGGGTGGCCGGTATCAGTAAGGCCGGTTTTCGACCCCCGTCTGGGCTACCACCCATGAGAGTCGAAAATCTGTGGTAGCGAAAACCAGCCACTTACTGAGGTTGCTATCATGGCTACTACCCCCCTTAGAACTCGCCCTAAAAATCTGCATCCCATCATTTTCTGTAAGCGTGTTTGTCGTGCAAGACCAGCGATACTCGCTAAATTTGCGCGTATTTCGTAAGCGTCGTTAAATCCGCACATTTTTTTACTTCTCCTAATTTGTCATCATGTTCATCTCTAAAAATTGAGGAGAAATATTAGATGGGAGTTTACCGTACAGATGATGAATGGCGAGCCATCATTGAAGCTCAGAAATGTTCTGGATTAAATCCAACTCAGTATTGTCGTCAGAATACGATTACCCGCAGCGCATTCTGCAATGCAAAAAAGCGGCTTTATCCTGTGAAAGAACAGCCCACGCATTTTATTCACGCCATGGCGCCAAATGCGCTTATGACCTCCAGGGATGAAAAGTTGACGACTAAAATCTCCACGATAGAGAAGGCACAAACGCATTTGATTATCACCCTGGAGCTGTCTCACTGTACGTTACGGCTGACAACCGGAATTTCTCCGTGTTGGCTGGCAACCTTCATTCGCGAGATGGCACCATGAAGATGTTTGTCGAAGTGCCAGCCATTTACCTCTATTCAGGTCATGTTGACTTTCGTAAGAGTATCAACGGCCTGTTGCTGATTATCGAGCAGGATATGGCACATTCCCCTTTCGATGAGGCCCTGTTCGTCTTCTGCAACCGACATCGTGACAAGGTAAAAGCCCTTTACTGGGATAAAACCGGTTTCTGTCTCTGGTACAAACGCCTGGAGCAAGATTTTTTCCGTTGGCCTGCTGCCAGTCAAAAAACCTTACAATTGACCGAAGAACAGTGGTACTGGTTGCTCGCTGGTGTCGACCTGGCTAAAATGCGCCTGCACCAACCACTCAACTGCAGGATAGCCAGTTAAATTTTGCGGAGGATTTTGCCGCGGCATGGTAAAGTCACGTCATGAATATCTCGATAGATAACTTACCCAACGATATCAATTTGCTAAAACAGATTATCGTTGATTTTCAGCGCGAAAATCTTCATTGGCAGGAAAAATACCAAATTCTGCTGGAAGAGTTAAATCTTTGCCGCCGAAAACGCTTTGGGCGCAGCGCCGAGCCGCTTTCCCCGCAGGGTGAGGTTTTTAACGAAGCTGAAGTTGAGGCGGATCGACCCGACGCGGCGCCCAGCGATGACGAAGCCTGTGAAACCCAATTATCTGACGACAATGATAGTATTACGGACGATGCCGTCCCGGATGCAACTGTTCCTTCGTCTGCGAAAAAACGCCGCCCACGACTGCCACCCCATCTGCCGCGCAGGGAAATTATTGTTCACCTACCGTCCGGGGAGCAGGCGTGTGATTGCTGCCATCAGCCGATGCACGTGATGGGTGGAGAAGTGCGTGAAGAGCTTGAGTTTATACCTGCTCACGTGCAAGTTACCCGTTATATCCGTGAAAAATACGGCTGTCGATACTGTGAGCAACATGGCACAGAAGGTAGTGTAAAGGTAGCCCCTCCGCCGCCGGCGCTTATCCCTAAGAGTTACGCCA
>NZ_NHNG01000307.1:0-4228 GCF_002287155.1 Arsenophonus sp. ENCA | reverse complement strand
GAAGGTTCAACTAATCGCCATAGGTCTTTAGGGCGGAAACATCTACTTTTTAACCATCGGCTAACCGTGTCATGAGATAAAGGCGATGGGCTGACTTCTGATAACGCCAAACTAGAGTATCTTACACTGCTTACTTGCAAGAATATTTTATAGATATCTTTAATGCATGGATAACCGGACAAAATATGAACATCCTGATTTTTTCTTGTTTTTAAATTTATACTTCTTTTTTAGAGACTGCGAAACTCGTGACGTTATGTTTTTCATTTCAGCGCGGATATACTCTAATACCCGTTCGGCTTCTTCAACGTTATGCCCATCTTTTTTTAGCCAGGCTAAGAGGATATGAAGCGTATCCTTCTTAGGATAGTTGATAAAGTCATTGATGATATTGGAGAGGGTTTTACCTGTTTTGGGGAGGTGATATTCATGAATGGACTGACCAGCAGGAATAAAATCGCCTTCGTGGATAACTTTCTGTAATTTATCCACTAATGCAATGAGATCTTCTGAACTGGATAGATTGTTAATACTACGATAACGTCTGGCTATGAGTTCTGCTTCCATTCGGTCAAACTCAGCAATATAGGCTTCCCTGAACTGAGCGGCTTTTTTACCTGTAAATCCCATCACCAAGAAAATAAAGCCATTTTTTGTTATTTTATAGTAAGGTTGAGGTTTTCCATTCTGTAAGTTATTGTTTTTATAGCAAAGCTCAAAATTGAGCTTTGTAAATGCTAATGAGCAATCTAATAATTCAATACTGCGAATAACATTTTTATGCAACTTACCAAAGTAGTCTGCTATATCTAGTGATGTAGCAATGGCTTTGTTGTTGTGGATAGTAACTTTAGGGGTAATTGTAGATAGTTGAAGTGTCATGATGACCTCTCCGATAGTGAACTAGATTTACTCACCACCAAAGAGGTGCAAAACTCATATTGGCGGTGAACTGAACAGGGTTTGCACTACCGGGTTCACCCTCCGGCCAGCCTTACGGCTGCCCCATCCAGCCCACCATTGATTATGATGTACGGAAGTTATACAACAAAAAACACGCTCGCGGCGTGTATTGTCGCGGTGAATCTCTCGGCCGGGTACAAATCCCGACACCAGATTAGCTGGTGTACATTAACTATGGCGCATCATTTAAGAAAAGTAAATATACCAGTTTGTTTATGCATTAGGAAGGAAATAAACAGAAAAGTTAGCATACCATTTTGGTAATGAAAAAGATTAGTTATTACGTTATACTACTTAAAAATAGGAGGTGTATTCATGGGACAGGTTGCATTTGATACACAAGAATTTGTCGAAACCTTAGAAAAAGAAGGGTTGCCAAAGAACCAGGCGAAAGCAATTTCTATTGCTGTGCGTAAGTCACATGAGGCGGTTGATGTAGCGACTAAAGCTGATATTGTTGAAGTAAATCGTAATATTGCAGATGTTCGTAAAGACATGGAATTCCGTTTTGAGAAAACGGACGCTCAAATCGCTGATGTCCGAAAAGACTTATCTGCTGAAATAACCAACGTCCGCAAAGATATGGAAATAATCCGCAAAGACCTACAACTTGAAATGTCGGGTATTCGTGCTGAGCAAAAGTTAATTCGCTGGATGTTAGGTGCGGGTATTCTGGGTATCCTTTCTCTTGTGGTAAAAGCTTTTTTGATGCCTGCGCTGTAAAAGGTATTATGGGTTATTAGCTCAGTTGGTAGAGCAGTGGACTCTTAATCCATCGGTCGCAGGTTCGAGCCCTGTATAGCCCACCATCCATTATTTTATTCATCCGTCCTTGCTCGTTGGTGCCTTTTCCTGAGCAGCAAGTATCTCCTCAAATTTATTGATCGATTTCTTATCGTACCGAAGAAATTCAGCCTGTTTGTTACTGTAAAAGCATTTATCACGGTACATTTCACTGTATTCTTCAACATCCATCCTATTATCGTTAGTAATACGCTTAATTTTATTGACTGGGAGACTAAACATATTATCAAATCCATTCAGAATTAGTGTTATTTCCCGTGATATTTATGAATGACAAACTCGATAAAATCCTGAATTTCTTCTTTTGCTGACCAGTGTAATTCAGCAAATTTTTTATGGTCATATTTCAGGACGTTATTATCATCAGGGGGCAACATTAACTCATACGGTTTACGCCCTAAAGCTTTTGCTATGGCTTCAAGGCTATCTATGGTTGCACTCGCTTCATTTTTAACAATACGGTTGATGGTTGACTGTCCCAGTTTAGATTTTACTGACAGTTGTGCTTGAGATTTTACGCCATCAATCATCATAAATGTGGTGAGATTATCGCTAACGATTTTACCGATAACGGTGTTTGCTCGCTCTGAACTCGTCTCTTGAAGATTCCCACCAAGATGATCGGAATCCATCCAGTATTTAGGAAGACGGGTGATATATTCTATTTTCCGTGCGATGGGATCGCTAATATCCCGATGGCTCTTTAAATCTGAAGAGGATAAATAGCGGGAAATAACATTAGGGGCGCATTCTAATTTCTCAGCTAGTCGATTTTGTTTTCCCTCATAATGTTTTTCTAAAATATAGACTAAGTTGTCACGGCGTATATCACGAATACTTTTCATCGTTCATGTTCTCTCGTAAATTACTGTTTAATCTGTTTATATTAATTAAACATAATATAACCTTTACGGTAAACGAAAAAAATGTTTATAATATTTCTTATGTTTATTATTTTGAGGATGTATGATGTCTTTTAACTTTAAATTATTCTGGAATAATCTAAGCAAAGCAGAACGAGAAGCCTTTTCTAAGAGTGCGGGTTTGAGTGAGCAATATATTGCTGTTCATTTGAGATATGCTAGAAAGGGTCAGCGATTACCAACAATAATGAAATTACATAAGGCATGTAACAAGTTTGGGGAAAAGGTGACATTCGAGCAAGTTGCTAATTATTTTGTAAAATAATTGTTTAATTTTATTGAATTTATTTTTTTGATTACAATAATAAACAGTTATTCATATAAGATTAATTATTTTTATTTCCTCCTCATTTTAACTAATATGTCGGTGATAAATAAAGATAAGGACGAAGATAATTAGCGAAAAAACAGAATACAAAGTGCTCATTCAGGCTTTGTTATTGCAATAAAGGAAGCCTCAAAGGCAGTCACCAATGAGGCTGGAATCATGAGCTTAATTAAAGAGGTAATAACGGAGTAATTATACATGAAAAATCAATTTTATTGTAGTGCTGTACATAAAAATATCTTACGCGACAGCGTTAATCGTTCTTTTACCGCATTGGCAATCAAAAAACTGAGGGAAGCCTTAGAAGATGCGAAATTGCGTCTTGAACATCGCAGAGTGATCACTGGAGGTGATAGTCATGAGTAATGTTGCTTATGCTGATTTTAGCAATAGTAGAAAATTAAACCAAAGAGATTCAACCGTGAGCAATGGCACAAAGGGTCATATTGCAATATTTCGTAGCCTCTTATCATCCCAGTGGTCACTCAACGAGACTAAGTTAGCCTTGTGGTTAAGATTGTTATCAAAAGCCTCTTATAAGCCGACTACTGTTAATTTTGGTGGTAGAGAATGGTATTTAGGTGTGGGTCAGCTTGTCACAAAATTTAAGATTTTAGGGGGTGAACTGAGAGACAGTCATAATAAACCGAAAAGTGAGTCACAGGTCAGAAGATTATTAGAATTTTTCAAATCAGAAGGAATGTTAACTTTTTCTGGCGATCGTAACGGTACCGTAATCACGATTACAAATTATGCACTATATCAAAATATCGCCCCCGAAGGAAAGTGCGGAGGTTTAAATCCCAGTAATGACGAGGCTTTAGTTACCGTCTTGAAAGTCAACCTTAAACACTAAAAATAACCCATGGTTATATTCCGCTTCCTCGTCCGTTAGCTTGCTCTCGGACTCCTGTGAGCGGATAGAGTTAGCTTAGAGGAGGTTTTGTCGCTTAAAGCCAAAACTGAGTTTGCGTTATCATCACGAGTTTCGCAGAAAACTAATTTGGGTACGCTAATAAAACACGGATGTGCTCAGCAATAGCATTTTTGATTACGTCCCAATTTTGTTGATAAAGGATTATTTTTTCAGATATACGACGTTTATGTTGTTCAAACCACGCAGAAATAGCGAGAAAAATATGATTTCTTTGCGCTCGGCTCGTGCGAGCCTGACAGCGTTCAATACCACAATTTTGTTTAACTTCTCGAT
>NZ_NHNG01000739.1:0-4233 GCF_002287155.1 Arsenophonus sp. ENCA | reverse complement strand
CATAAACGATTATCTCGTAACAGCCGCTCTTTGTTGATCATTTCAAACCTTTATTCTCTAAGTTAAACCTCTTTTTATTCTCAATAGCGTGACAAAAAATGCAAGTCTCTATTCAGCAACTAGTTTAGTGTGCCGTTTACTTTTTAAAGGGGGCAGGTTTTTCATTTGCTTGAGCCGGATATCAATCAGGAAATCTACGGCCTGCCGGAATATCTGGCCGCCATGACCGCCATTTTGCTTAACGAATCGGCGACACTCTTTCGCCGTAAGTATTATCTCAACGGCTCCCATGCCGGCTATATCCTCTATATCAGTGATGCCGCGCAAAATTTACAGGATATCGATAACATCCGCGAACAGCTAAAAAGCAGTAAAGGGTTGGGGAATTTTCGGAATCTGTTTTTATATGCCCCCAACGGCAAAAAGGATGGCATTCAAACCATTCCTTTATCGGAAGCCGCCGCGAAAGATGAATTTTTAAATATCAAAAACGTCAGTCGGGACGATATGTTAGCTGCTCACCGCGTTCCCCCACAATTAATGGGTATTATGCCACAGAATGTGGGGGGATTTGGGGACGTACAAAAAGCGGCTAATGTGTTTATCTGCAACGAATTACATCCGTTGCAACACAAAATGCAGCAGCTTAATGAGTGGCTCGGCGAAGAAGTGATTCAATTTACCCCGTACGCCTTGAATCGGATAAAAAATAAAATCTAATCCTTAAAGTGCAATTCGACATAATATATAATGCGAAAAATAGCTAATTTACGTAAGCTACTAAAATAAAAATATATTTTATATTATTGAATATCTTGCTTTTTATTTTAGCTATTTTAGAACTTTATATGTCTGTGCGAAACTCGTGTTATTAAACGATCGAGTTAAATGTTATTGACTTCATGCATGGTAATATGCAAAACAAAATTTTATTTATGGAGATAACTGCAATTTGTCATATCATTAACTCAACGCTTCAAATATCATGTCCATCGTATACCCCTTGTACTGAAGATATCTGATTTGTTTATTTTTTTCCTTTGAGTCGCTTGGTAAAGCTTCGCCAAACTTCCTAACTCTGGCTTCTTTAGCTAACACATACCAGTCAATATTACCTTTCTCAATTTCTTGCTCTATTAGTGCTTGAAGAAATCCTTTTTGTCGAATTTCTTGTTTTATACGCGTGGGGCCATGTAATTTTTTGATATGTTTGTCAAAAAGATAGGTGATAAATTCTGCATCATTGAGATAATGATTATCTCTCAGACGACACAAAACGTGTTCTACATCGCCTGTTTTTTCGGCTAGTTTGGCCAGCTGTCTCTTCATATTGCCAGAGGAGTAATTCTTTTTTACCAGCAGAGATACCGCATAATCATACAATTCCTGTTCAGTCATGGCAGGTTCCTTTGGTAGCAAATCCCTTTTTTCCCCACCGTTAAACCCTTAATTTTTTCTTCCATCAACGGCCAGAGAGCTGTTTTTCGCTTATGTTTTTCGTAAAGCGTCGTAAGGTAGGCTACTGTTCCCAGGAATTGCAAACTTTCTTCCAGACCTTTGCTGTAATCGATAGATTTTTTCATGTCTGAAGCGGCATAGCTGTAATATTTACTTTTCGCTTGATTAATAGCGTCCTCGACCAGAAAACGGCGTAATAGCGTAGCAGCAAGGGCATGGCCATGTTTATACAGCGTACTGGATAATGTTCGGATGAATGAGTTTGTTAGGTGAACAAGGGAATCGGCTAGTTTTTCTTTTGCCGTGGCGGTAATGCATTCGGCGATTAAATCAAATCGCTCGATATCTGAGGCAAAAGCGATATACCGCTCAAGCCCTTTCTCGTTTGCAATGCTCAGGAAGTGCTGAATATTATCGCTTTCTTCCCTACAGGCCTTTGTGTATAGTCGATAAAAACGGGTTTCACATCGTAAAGAAAAGGCATCAATCGCTTTTTCTTTTGCTTCCTCGTTTTTTCCATCTTCAATCAGTGCCGTAATTAATAGTTCATTCCATGTCGTTTTATCTACATATCGTTTATCGCTTTGTTTCTCCATGCTTAACAATAATTCAACGGCTTCATCTGCTCTTATCTCTTCTATCAGTAATCTTGCATAATCAAAATAGTGTTCAGAATGACAGAAATCACCTTTTTGAAAGGCTATTGTCAGAAAATCGATATCTCTTATTAATATACTGATGTCTAATGCTTCTCTTGGGCGTTTTTTTTGATAAAACATATCCCGAATTGTGCGTAAAACCCCTGTACTTAATAAAGTACGGTATTTTTTGAAAATCTCAACACCAAAATAAGGTTCATCCACAACAAAATCAAAAACTTTGTTGGCAATGAAAAATGGGTCACTATTTTTTTGAGCGACCACTGATTTCACCCACGCATCTAGCAGAACAGAGTAGTAGTCCATCCAGCTTCCGCTAGATGAGTCTGTATTCTCACTGAATTTATCAAACTCAAGCATGATTTTTGCACTCAAGCTTTCTACCTGTTCTGGGAGTGTGTCCGCTACCTTCTCAAGTGGCTGTGCAATACTGCGTGTTAGCTCATCATAAAGGGCATCCGCTTCGTAGTAATCATAAAAGTGTTTACTTTTATTTTGTCGGTTATATTCTTTTTCGATGTTTTTGAGTATTTCCTGATCAGATAATAAATACCCGTTTAACAGTGCAGCTTTGGCCAATTCATTATCCTGTATAATGTAATTTATCACGTTTAATAATTCTTCATGACTCATTCCATTTAACAATTCATTTTGTTTTTTATTAAGTTTGATTGCCATCTTCCCTCCATAAACACTTTTTTAAAAGAAAGAACGAATACGTTATTCACAATAACTAAACGCCGGTATCATAATAAATAGCGTCAACTCTCGTTCACATAGTTCTAAAATGCAAAATCGGTTGGCTGATGTCGAAAACAGCTCTATCAGTAGCTCTTATGTATAACAGAAAATAAACCAAGTAGCACAAAATGATTTAGAATTTCATCTCCTTTGATAATTTGCTATAAATATTTTATGTTTTTATGCACAGCGAGCTAATTAACACAGGTTAGAAAAATTAGAGCCATTTAGTTTCTGATTTCCAGCCCTTTTGATTCATGCAATGATAAAAAAACTGCCGACGGCTATGTTTGTTAACATCAATAACATAACTATCTATCTCCGGTATTAATACCGTTTGATATTTTTCCTTTTTTTGCCAAATCTCATGATGCTTAACATGAGTTCTTTGCGCTACTTCATTTTTTACAGGAAATTTATTCTCCGACTGTTTTTCGCAAAAACTTTTTGCGAGAGAAAAATCTTCAGCATTGAGGTTTATCCTTACCCATTGGCTCGAACAACCAGAGATGAGTGTTGCTAATACCATAGCTGTTAATGCCCTCTTCATATTCATTCCTCACTTTCAATAGATGATTTTGCAAATTTTGATGAGAGTTTATCAATAAACATGAAAAATCGCAGTGTTAGCCCCGCCGCGCCTGCCCGCTAAAGGTGTCGTTTTTTGTGCAGTTGCACAACGCCATTCGGCCCATTCCCAGTCGAAACGCAACAAACCCATAAAACGTTATGCAGCCATTAGATGAGCTAAAAATACTTCATTTGGAGAAAAATAGCCCAACGATTTTCGTCCCCGAGTATTAAGTATGTGCTCAAGTTCTGCAATCTCGTTGTCCGTGACTGAGTTGAAGTCCGTTCCTTTTGGGTAAAAACGGCGGATAAGTCCGTTACTGTGTTCATTTAAACCACGCTCCCATGAGTGATAAGGCCTGGCAAAGAAGACATTAGCACCGGTGATCTCAGTTATCTGTTTATGCATGGAGAACTCAGAACCGTTATCGGCCGTCAAAGTTTTAAAGTCACAGAAGGTATTTGCTACAATAAGCGTGTTGCTTAATAGTGAAATAAGGGTGTTTCGGTGATTGAAGTAAATTTTACGCTGTTCTGAGATGGAAATTCCAAAGACCTGCGCTAAGGAGTAAGAAGGTATCATCAATAAAGGGTCTACGATTCCGTAAAATTTGGGTCATGCAACCGAGGCGCTTGATACCCGCGATGGCGTGTTCAACTGTAATACGGATGCCCGAGATTATTTTATTTTCTTGTTTTTGTTCAGGCGATAAAGGTCTTTTTCGAGTTCCTTTTTTTGGGATTTGTGTATTAGGATGCTGTTTATCTATACCTTGAAAACCGGTATCTGCCCAGATGGTTACCT
>NZ_NHNG01000109.1:0-4234 GCF_002287155.1 Arsenophonus sp. ENCA | reverse complement strand
CTTTTTTTGTCTATAGAAGGTTCAACTAATCGCCATAGGTCTTTAGGGCGGAAACATCTACTTTTTAACCATCGGCTAACCGTGTCATGAGATAAAGGCGATGGGCTGACTTCTGATAACGCCAAACTAGAGTATCTTACACTGCTTACTTGCAAGAATATTTTATAGATATCTTTAATGCATGGATAACCGGACAAAATATGAACATCCTGATTTTTTCTTGTTTTTAAATTTATACTTCTTTTTTAGAGACTGCGAAACTCGTGATTTATTTAAAATAGTTGTTTTATCTATTAGTATCATAGGCCTTTATTTATTAATTTTGTATTATTAAATAACTAAAAATTTGCCAACAGGATGTTCTAATAAATATGCAATTAACTCAGCGCTTTTTCTATCGATATTTGAACATTATACTATTGATATCATTATTAAATATGATTGCGTTTACCAGTTTGGCAGGAGAAAAAATGATAATTCCAATGGCAGAAAAGCAACCACACAAAATGGTTTTACATGATGATAGCCGCATTGATAATTATTATTGGCTACGTGATGATACGAGAAAAAATAAAAAAGTTATCAAATACTTGACTGATGAAAATCAATATACCAATGCGGTATTAAAATCTGGCACCGTATTAAGAGAGCAATTATTTGGCGAGATGGTCGCTCGTGTGGAGCAGCGAGATCAATCGGTGCCTTATATATATAATGGTTACATTTATCGTACCCTTTATCAGGAAGGCCAAGATTATCCTATTTATCAACGTAAACCTGTCAACCAAAATAGTGATTGGCAGATATTAGTTGATGGTAATGAGCGAGCTAAGGGACATCAATTTTATACCTTGGGTGGTATTGCTGTTTCTGAAGATAATAATCGTTTGGCAATTGTCGAAGATTTTCAAGGTCGTCGTCAGTTTGAGGTTTCATTTAGACAGTTAGCTAGTAAAAAATGGCAGAATGCAGTAATTAAAAATACCTCTGGTAATATTGTATGGTCTAATGATAATCAAACTCTCTATTATATTCGTAACCACCCACAAACATTATTACCTTATCAAGTATATTGTCATCAATATGGAAAAGTGGGGGGTTGAAGATAAAAAAGTTTATCAAGAGAATGATGACCGATTTTACTTGAGCATGACAAAAAGTAGCTCAAAAGCGTATATTCTACTAGCGATTAGTAGTACAGAAACATCAGAATATCGATTAATCGATGCTAATAACCCAGCCGAATCACTTAAAATATTTTCCCCTCGCCAAACCGGACGTGAGTACGATTTAGATCATTTTCGTGATAATTTCTATATTCGCTCTAACCATCAATTGGAGCAATTTGGTTTATATGCTACTCAATCAATTGACCAGCCCTGGCAAACAATTATTGCACCGAATAAAGAGACTGATTTAGAAAATTTTGCGCTTTTTAACCGTTGGTTGGTTGTTGAAGAGCGTCATAATGGCTTAGTTAATATTCGACAGATAGATTGGCAGAGCAAACAGTAAAAAATAGTTCAATTTGATGAAGCGGTATATAGTGTCTGGATTGATTATAATCCAGAGCCTGATAGCGAGACTTTACGTTATGGTTATTCTTCACTAACTACCCCAATATCTGTTATGCAGATAAATATGCTAACTGGACAGCGTGAATTGCTAAAACAACAACAAGTCAATGGATTTGATAAATCACTTTATACCAGTGAATGTATCTGGGTTCAGGTAAAAGATGGCACTAAAGTGCCAGTTTCGTTGGTATATCGTAAAGATCGATGGCAAAAAAGCAAAAATCCGATTTTGATTTATGGCTATGGTGCTTATGGTATCAATGTGGATCCGGTTTTTAGTTCACCGCGTTTGAGTTTATTAGATAGGGGATTTGTCTATGCGATAGTGCATGTTCATGGTGGCGGCGATTTAGGCAAAGCCTGGTATCAACAAGGGAAGGTTGAAAATAAAGCCAATAGTTTTAGTGATTTTATTGATGCAACCAAAATATTGATTGCAAAGGGCTATGGTGATCCCAAACGGGTATATGCAATGGGTGGTAGTGCTGGTGGTTTATTGATGGCGGCGGTAATTAACCAGGCACCGGAACTCTATCGAGGCGTTGTCGCTCAAGTTTCTTTTGTCGATGTTGTGACAACCATGCTTGATCCTTCTATTCCATTAACAACTGGTGAATATGATGAATGGGGTGATCCTGCTGCGCAAGACGCTTATTTTCGACTAAAATCTTACAGTCCATATGACAATATTAAATCTCAACGTTACCCCAATTTATTGGTTACGACGGGGTTATATGATTCACAAGTCCAATATTGAGAGCCGGCTAAATGGGTGGCTAAACTAAGAGAGTATAAAGTGGGTAATACGGTCTTATTGCTGGAAACAAATATGAAAGCTGGCCATGGTGGTAAATCGGGTCGATTTAACCGTCTAAAAGATACCGCTTTGGAATATGCTTTTATTTTGATGCTAGATGATAATAAAAAATATTTCCCTGATTTTGATGTTTAATAAATTTTTGTTGCCTTATATGATAATTAATATAAGGCTAATAAATCATATTTATAGATGATATTAAGCAATTTTATTGATCGATAAGATTTTACTTTCAAGCCAACCGTCTTGTAAGCGAGTTTTTAATGTTTCTCCAATATGTATTTGTTGTGTTTTGGTTAAAACCTGTCCATTAGGTGATTCGCTAATACTATAACCACGGGCTAATGTTGCTAATGGACTTACTGCTTCAAGGCGGGAGCAACAGACACTAAATTTTTCACGATATTGGCTTAGTATTTGAGTAATTAATTGTTTTAATTGAAATTGCTGCTGAATATAACGTTGGCGACAATTTTGTAGTTGTGGCCGCAGATCACATAGTATTAAACGTTGTTCAAGGTTATATTGCTGACGATTTTTTTGCTGCAAATATTGTTGTGTGGCGTTAACAAGTTTTTGTTGTAATTGGATCAGATAATTGTGTTGGCGCGTTATCCGTAGTTCAGGATGTTGCTGCTGTAATTTATGTTGTAATTGACCAAAGATACGTAGTTTACGCGCCATGAAATAGTCCATCGACATTTCTAATCGCTGTTTTTGTTCAAGTAGCTGACGGAGTAATTCTTGTTGATTGCGGCTCACTAATTCTGCCGCAGCTGAGGGGGTTGGGGCTCGTAAATCGGCAACAAAATCAGCAATAGTTACATCGGTTTCATGACCAACCGCTGCAATAATTGGTAACTGACTATCAAAAATCGCTCGGGCGACCTTTTCATCGTTAAAAGCCCACAAATCTTCCAATGAACCACCACCTCGGCCGACAATCAGCACATCACATTCTTGCCGATGATTAGCCAACTCAATAGCACGAATAATTTGTCGTGGTGCATCTTCTCCTTGCACGGCGGTGGGATAAATAATGACAGGTAATGAAGGATCGCGGCGTTTTAAGATATTTAAAATATCATGTAATGCAGCGCCTGTTGCTGAAGTAATAACACCTAAGCGTTTGGCTGGCATTGGTAGTGCTTGTTTGTAATGTTGTGCGAATAGTCCTTCAGCTGAAAGTTTCTGTTTCAATATCTCAAATTGTTGTTGTAATAATCCATCACCCGCAGGTTGCATATTTTCGATAATTAATTGGTACTCTCCTCTCGGCTCGTACATGGTAACAGTCGCTCGAACTAACACTTGTTGACCATTTTGTGGTCGAAAATTGACGCGAATATTTTGGCCGCGAAACATCGCGGCACGTAGCTGCGCTTTTTCATCTTTTAAAGTCAAATACCAGTGGCCGGAAGCCGGCTGAGAAAAATTAGAGATTTCTGCATTAAGCCAAATTCTGCCAATTTGAAGTTCAAGTAATTGCCGAACCGATTGATTAAGTTGGCTAACCGAATAAATTCCACTATTTCCTGAAGTTAACATGTTAAGTTAGCAACACCTTGTAAATAAAATTAATGGCTAAATATTAGCAGCGATTATTTCTATTATACACGAGTTTCGCACAAAACTAATTTGGGTACGCTAATAAAACACGGATGTGCTCAGCAATAGCATTTTTGATTACGTCCCAATTTTGTTGATAAAGTGTTATTTTTTCAGATATACGACGTTTATGTTGTTCAAACCACGCAGAAATAGCGAGAAAAATATGATTTCTTTGCGCTCGGCTCGTGCGAGCCTGACAGCGTTCAATACCACAATTTTGTTTAACTTC
>NZ_NHNG01000502.1:0-787 GCF_002287155.1 Arsenophonus sp. ENCA | reverse complement strand
CAAGTTACTAAAACACATAAATTTTATTAAATTACAATAACTTGCATTTAATTTATAAGGTTTTATCTATTTATATATTATGCTGAATTAAACTTAAAAATAGAGCGTTTTTTTATTGGTGCGAAACTCGTGTAACACAGAGAAGGTAAGCTTCACATGGGAGATATTGTATTTTTTTAGCGTCTTTTCTGTAATTGGTCTTTTATTTATATCTTTTAGCGTGGTGTTATTTGATTTTTTGAAAACACGTAGACAAATTTCATCTAATAAATACAGTAGGTTATTTTTAGTAATATTATTTTTTTCAACTATGGGCTTTGGAGGCGCATTGTCAGTTTCCGGTAATCAATTATCAGAAGTAATTAAAGAAATTGAATCCCCAAAACCACTACCGCCCAGAGCCGATATGATGAAGCCACCCCACAACTTAGAGAAACAGCTCGACAAGATTATTTCCGTCTCCGAGAAATGATACTTGAGAACGAAAAGCAAACGGAATATTTACAAAATTATATTAAAACACAGTGTCAATGAATCGGTCATTGGCAGGTTCAAATCTTAACAATCCTAGCGCAACGAAAGCGCATCTAAATACTCCACCGAACCTGACTTTATAGAAATGAGCCTTTGAGGGTGTCAGCAGAGCTGGCGAGCCTCGGTGGGCTGGCATTCCTATTTCGTCAAAGGTTCATTTTATAAAGAAGGTAATACGTTATGAACAATATTATTAAGTTATCAAGTGGTGTACCTGTTGTAGCCACTAATGTTATCGCTACTGAATTCGGAC
>NZ_NHNG01000285.1:0-4239 GCF_002287155.1 Arsenophonus sp. ENCA | reverse complement strand
AGGTAACCATCTGGGCAGATACCGGTTTTCAAGGTATAGATAAACAGCATCCTAATACACAAATCCCAAAAAAAGGAACTCGAAAAAGACCTTTATCGCCTGAACAAAAACAAGAAAATAAAATAATCTCGGGCATCCGTATTACAGTTGAACACGCCATCGCGGGTATCAAGCGCCTCGGTTGCATGACCCAAATTTTACGGAATCGTAGACCCTTTATTGATGATACCTTCTTACTCCTTAGCGCAGGTCTTTGGAATTTCCATCTCAGAACAGCGTAAAATTTACTTCAATCACCGAAACACCCTTATTTCACTATTAAGCAACACGCTTTTAGTATTGGACCCTGTACTTTTATTCCATCAACAACAATTTGATTATATTTCAAAGAGAAAAATTGGTTAGAAATGATTTCTTTAAAAACCGAACTATAAGCATAATAATATTGCCGGGTAGGATTAATAATTCCATCCTGGTTACCAGGGTAAATGATAAATTCAGTTTCTTGGCCAATGGGGTATTCAATCGTATGCTTGCCAGCTCGTAAATCAAGTTGTTTAATTTCACCCTGAACAAGTTTAACTGATTGATTATCAATCTTAAAATAAAGGGCATCTTTATTATTATGACTAACGTAAAATTTCCCATCAGCAGAATGGGTTAATTGCGGCTCATCACAGCTTGCTAACAGCAATATAAATATGCTGCTAGCGATAATTTGCCCAAATTGTGGCATATAAAATTTCAACCTTCTAATCAAACTTAGCCTAATGAAAGTAGCCTACTATTCTAAGGATCATCTCAATTAAATTAAAAGTATTTATTTATATAGCACTATTTTTATCTATTAAAAAATCATTAGGCAGCTGAATTTGACTATAATATTGCCTTTAATTTTATATTATCCTTTACGCGAAGATGTATTACGCCCCCTGGCTAGTCCCCGTTGCTCGTTTATTTGCTACTCGCATCGAAGAAACTTGTGTATGCCGTTTTACAGCACGACGGATCTGATTTGCTTTAATACGCCGTCTATCTTGCTCAACCGATATTTTACTAGCTGTTTCATCAGTAAGACCAACCAGATGACGCAAATAATTAATCTGAGCTAAACCTAATTCCGTCCATCCTCCTCTGGGTAATCCCTTTGGTAAATAAATATCACCATAACGAACGCGGATCAGGCGACTGACTTGTATGCCTACCGCTTCCCATAAACGCCTTATTTCACGATTACGACCTTCCGTTAAAGTAACATTAAACCATTGATTCATGCCTTCTCCACCACGGAACTTCAGTGTCTTAAAATTAGCTTCACCATCTTCAAGTTGAACACCTTTGGTTAATTGCCGAATTTTAGCATCATTAATTTCACCAAAAACACGAACTGCATATTCACGTTCGACCTCATGACGAGGATGCATCAAACGATTAGCCAGTTCCCCATCTGTGGTAAATAATAATAAACCACACGTATTTACATCTAAGCGACCTATCGCAATCCAGCGAGAGCCGGTTAATTTAGGTAAACGATCAAATACGGTTGGACGTCCTTCTGGATCATTATGAGTACATAATTCGCCTTCCGGCTTATAATAAGCCAAGATCCGACAAACTGTTTTCTCCGCTTCTTTGATTTTCAAAAGATGACCATCTAAGCGAATTTTAGTGTTAGATTTAACTTCTATTCGGTCACCCAAGGTCGCTAATTGACCATCAACACTGATCCTACCGGATTGAATAAAACTTTCTATTTCCCTGCGCGATCCATAACCACAACGAGCAAGTACTTTTTGTAACTTTTCACTTTGCTGCTTTTTAACGCTCATAGCGTAAACCTCTTGTGTCACCTTCACAGGCGTCATAATTATAAAAATAACTAAAAAAATAAACTGTGGTTATTATACACCGTTTTTCTATTAACCTCATCTGAAGCTTTTTTATTCAAATGGTATCGTGGAACCCATTCCAACTCGGATGATATTTGGCGTACTCTCTGTTAAATCAACTACGGTGGTTGGTTTTTCACTTAAATAACCACCATTTATAATCAAATCAACTTGTTGACCAATTAGACTTTCTATCTCATCTGCTGAGGACTGAGCAAAATCTTCACCTGGCAATATTAAACTAGTCGATAGTAAAGGTTCGCCAATTCCGGCAAGCAGATCTCTGGCAATCGGATTATTGGGTAAACGTATGCCTATTGTTTTACGTTTTTTATTCATTATTCGACGTGGGACTTCTTTTGTTGCACGTAAAATAAAAGTGTAATGACCCGGTGTACTATTTTTAATCATTCTAAACACCTGATTATCTAGATAGGCATATTCAGCTATTTCAGATAAATCACGACACATTAGGGTAAAATTGTGGCGAGAATCCAATTGACGTAAGCGACAAATTTGCATAAGCGCGTTTTTATTATCTAACTTACAGCCAATTGTATAGCGGGAATCAGTCGGATAAACAATAATGCCACCTTTGTTTAATATTTCTATACATTGGCTAATTAATCTAGGTTGCGGATTTTGTGGGTGAATATGGAGAGATTGTCCCATGAATGTTCTCTATATATTTATTTAATCACTATATTATTTAATTAAACTTGAAAATTAAGTTATCAATATACCTAAGCTGCTTACTATATAATATTTTAGCCTAAACGATAATCCCAAATTTTTATTGCCAGGTTTGCCAAATCGGTGTAACACCTGCGGGCAACCAAAGATTTCTACCTAGCTCAGTCCAGGCGCAGGGGCGATGAAAATCAGAACCGACAGAAGCATATAAATCATGTAGTTTAGCTAATTCAGTTAAATTTTTTCGTTCATCAGGCGATTGTTGGCATTGAGCAATTTCAATCGCATCACCCTGTTGCTGTTTAAAATATAGAACTA
Source organism: Arsenophonus sp. ENCA (assembly GCF_002287155.1). Taxonomy (NCBI): domain Bacteria; kingdom Pseudomonadati; phylum Pseudomonadota; class Gammaproteobacteria; order Enterobacterales; family Morganellaceae; genus Arsenophonus; species Arsenophonus sp. ENCA. The sequence goes on along the minus strand of NZ_NHNG01000285.1, from coordinate 1,339 downwards.
ACCTTTTTTGCCATTTTGCTGATAGCGAGTAACGACCAGGATGTGCCAAGACAGCAACGCCTCCCGCCTGATGAATAACGTCTATTGCCTCATCAAGCTTACACCAATCAGCCGGGACGTAACCTGGTTTACCTCGGGTTAAATATTTTTTAAAAACATGACCGATACTTTTTTGTTTAGCATAATCCATAAGATAACGCGCAAAATGGCTACGTGTTACCTGTCCACCGGCGGCATAAGCTTTAGCATTTTGCCAGGCATCAGGAATACCGAATTTTTCTAATTTATAGCCTATTTTTTCCCCACGCAGGTTACGGCGTGCAGTTTGTATTTCCAGTAAATGTTTAAGACAGCTTGCATCCAGGTTAATGTTAAGACCGACGATATGAATTTCAATTTTTTCCCAAATTGTGGAAATTTCAACACCGGCAATTAATGTTAGTGGCTTACTTTTTTCATTAATATACTGCCATGCTGGTAAAATTCCATTAACTGTATCGTGATCAGTGATAGCTAATACATCGACCCCCCATTAATACCGCTCTGTCTACTAATTCTAAGGGAGTGAGATCACCATCAGAAGCTTTTGTGTGACTATGTAGATCATAAATAACAGACAGCTTCTCATTGTCGTGTGCCAAAGCTTTATCCTCATTTACAGCTGACGATTATAGAAAAAATTCATAGTGTGGCATAAATTACTTGACACAATACGAATGATCTAGTTTGCTAGTACGATGGTTAACGATAGCGCTAATCTATCATGACATATTGCGAGGAAGAACAAAAATGAGATTGGTATTTTTTATCATCATTAAAATCCGTTGGTGGCAAAACTCCCTTAAATAGGCGGTTTCTTCCTGCGCGCGAATTAATAACGCAACACCAGATCAAGACCCGCCATGAAGCGGGTTTTTTTATAGCCAATTAATATAATATGAAAGGCAACCAATATGGAAAACATAGCAGTCAATCAAACAACTTTTCGCATATTAGAGAATAAAATTAATTATCAGCCTGAAGTTTGTCTGTTATTTCATCATTTATGCAGCAATCGACCAGGCACACTATTGCTAGAGTCCGCTACCGTTAATAATAAGCAAAATCTACAAAGTATCCTGATCGTTGATAGTGCATTACGAATTACCGCCAACCAACAGCAAGTTATTTTTACCGCTCTTAATCCTAAAGGAAATGCACTATTAAGCCATATATACTCGATTAACTTGAAGTTGCATTTTTCAGCGTCTGGAAGTTGTCATTAATCCGGCGCGACAAGGCTCCGTCCAATCCCGGTAATATATTACGGAAAAAGTGGTGTATTTCCTGCCGAAACGCT
>NZ_NHNG01000520.1:0-4273 GCF_002287155.1 Arsenophonus sp. ENCA | reverse complement strand
AGCGGGTGCTCATGCAAGTGCGCTATTGTACAGCCTGGTGGAAAGTGCACGTATCAATGGTCTTAACCCGTACGATTATCTTCTGGCATTGCTGACGTCGCTAAAATCCCCTGATGAAGATATAGACTGGAACGTACTGCTGCCCTGGAAAATTACCTTACCTTAAACCACGCTACCTATCTCTGTGTGGTTCCAATGACGCTTACCAATAAATGACCAATACACCAAGTCACATATTGCGAATCACCACAGACAATAAAACCATCTTGTCGTTTGTGTGGTTTAGGTAAAACATCAGCTATAGCACGCGCTAAACTGGGCTTTTCTGCAATAAATAGACGGCGCATAGGTTATTCAACTACCTCAATCATCGCTCTGCCAGATTTGGATTGCTCTAATTGACCGATTGCGCTAAGAGATAAATTATTTTGCCAGGCAATTTGTTTAACTTCAGCAATTGCTGTTGGTAACACCGCCATTAGTAGTCCTCCTGAGGTCTGCGGATCACATAATACATTGCGTTGTAACGGTGTCATCTGGCCTAAAAAATGGCCGTAACTGGCAAAATTACGTTGGGTTCCACCTGGTACACACCCTTGCTCAATATAACTTTCAATATGAGGTAATTTAGCTATTTGCGAAAAAGCCACCGTCGCCTGTAAATTAGCCGCTCGACAGATTTCAGTTAAATGGCCTAACAAACCAAAACCAGTTACATCGGTCATCGCAGTAACTCCTTCAATATTTGCCAATTCTGAGCCTGATTTATTTAATTGACACATAATCTGAGTCGCTACCCCTTGATGTTCAGGTAACAATAACTTTTTCTTTTCTGCCGTTGTGTGAATACCAATTCCTAATGGTTTAGTTAAAAATAATTGGCTACCCGCAACTGCAGTGCTATTCTTTTTTACTTTAGCGGTATTAATAACACCTGTCACGGCAAGACCAAATATCGGTTCTGGCGCATCGATCGAATGACCACCTGCAAGTGATATGCCAGCATCCTGACAAACCATCCCCCCCCCCTTCAATCACTTGCTGGGCTATCTCAACTGGGATTTTATTAATGGGCCAACCTAATATCGCAATCGCCATAATGGGTTTACCGCCCATCGCATAAATATCACTAATTGCATTAGTGGCAGCAATACGTCCAAAATCAATCGGCGAATCCACTATTGGCATAAAAAAATCTGAGGTACTAATAATCCCTACGCCATTGCCAAGATCATAAACAGCAGCGTCATCGTTGGTCTCGTTACCAACCAGCAAATGAGGATCATTAAATTTTGGCGTTCCTAAATAGAGGAAGCCAACAATTTTATCATCTTGTTGGCAAGCTAAACCTGATCTCACCACCGGATCAGTGGTCCAAGAGCCGGTACGCCAGATGCCACCAAATCCTTGAGCAACAGCAGCCATCTGCATAGCATGAACACAACAACCAGCAGTAATAACTTGCTCCCAGGCAGGAATTTTTGTATTGACGACAACTTTAGCAATAACAGCAATAATTAACGGAGCTCGTAAAGGTGCTTTTTTGGCTTTTTCTTCAGCCTCTTTGCCCAAATTAGCGTTAATTGCGGCTTTTTCCAGTAACTGACCAAATTTATCGAGTCCTTGATTTTGGATCACCACAAAATGCCAGGGGCGTAACGTACCATGATCAGGGGCTCGCATTCCGGCTGCCAAAATATTATCCAGTGATTGACCTTCAGGTGCCGGTGTTGTCAAATGACTCATGGAACGACGGGTTAATAATAGTGTTAAAGCATCCATAGATTCCTCCTTGTTGAAATTCACTTATATTGCAACTATTTGCATAGCCTAGAAATAGCGTAGAAATAGCGTAGAAATAGCGTAGAAATGACCATCTTATAAGTATGTTTCTCAAAAATAGAATATTATCATCAGCATTAGTATAGTAAGGTAACATTTTCAATCAGCTTGAATAGCAATAAAATAATATTTTTAATTATTCTATGAGTTATGGCTGACAATTATCTTATGTTTTTTTAAGATAAATATGTTAATCATATAATTGGAGATCACATGCGAAACCCATGGAATTTAATCGCAACCTGTTTTAAATTTAGTTGGCGATTACTTAATTTTATCAGACGATTTGTCACAAGTTTTATCTGTCTTTTTTTAATCTTTATAGCAGCAAGCAGTTACTTTGCCTATAATAGTGAAAAAAAAAATCGACGAGCCAATATCATGGTGCGCTACTTATTCATCTACAAGGTGTAATTGTTGATCAAGTCTCTATCCCTAATCCTCTTGGTAAAATGAGCCGTGAATTGTTAGGCTCATCAAGCAAACGCATGCAAGAAAACTCCTTATTTGACATTGTAAATATTATCCGCCGGGCAACTTATGACGACAAAATTACCGGTATCGTTTTACAACTGGATAATCTGATTGGTTCTGACCAACCATCTTTACAATATATTGGTAAGACGTTGATAGAGTTTAAGCAAGCGGGAAAACCTATTTACGCTGTAGGTAATGGCTATAATCAATCGCAATATTATTTAGCCAGTTTTGCCAATAATATCTATATGTCACAACAGGGTCATGTCGGAATTTACGGTTTTTCAACCAATAAACTCTTTTATAAGACGCTACTGGATAACCTAAAAGTCAATAGCCATATTTTCCGTGTTGGCACCTATAAATCAGTGGTAGAGCCATTTATTCGTGACAATATGTCACCTGAAGCACGTGAAGCCGATAAAGTGTGGATTGGTTCACTATGGCAACATTATTTATTAACAGTGGCGCAAAACCGACAAATGACGCCAGAAAATATCTTCCCTGGTGCCAATAAATTGATTGAAGAAATGAAAAGCGTCAATGGTGATAGTGCGCAATATGCGGTTAAACAAAAACTCATTGATCATATATTTACCGGCGCAGTTATGGAGAAAGAGTTAAGCAAAAAATTTGGTTGGAATGATAAAGAGCAACATTTTAATTACATCAGTATCTATGATTATGCCAATGAACAACCCCAGCAAAATCAGCTAATGCGGCAAAAACAATCCGATGAGCAAGCTGGAAATATCGCTGTGATAATTGCTCAAGGCGCCATTATAGATGGACCACAAGAGCCTGACATGGTTGGCAGCGAAACAACGGTAGCGCAAATACGTAAAGCAAGACTTAACCCTGATATCAAAGCGATTGTGTTACGTGTTAATAGTCCTGGTGGCAGTGTTAGCGCTTCAGAAGCAATACGGAATGAACTTGTTGCTGTCCGCGAGGCCAATAAACCTATTGTAGTCTCGATGGGAGGAATGGCGGCATCAGGAGGTTATTGGATTTCAACACCGGCCAATTATATTTTTGCCAGTCCAACAACCCTGACCGGTTCAATTGGTATTTTCGGTGTGATAAATACCTTTGAAAAAAGCTTAGATACAATTGGCGTTTATACTGACGGGGTTTCTACCACGCCGTTAGCGGATATCTCAGCTACAAAAGGGATCAATAAACAATTTTCTGACATGATGCAAATCACCATAGAAAATGGCTATAACACCTTTTTAAAATATGTTGCTCATTCGCGCCACAAAACACCGGCAGAGATAGATAAAATCGCTCAAGGTCGGGTGTGGGTAGGTTCAGACGCACTACAAAACGGTTTAGTTGATAAACTGGGTGATTTTGATGATGCTGTAAATAAAGCGGCTGAGTTAGCTAAAATCACTACACCATCACTTGACTGGATGCAGCCTGAACGTTCTTTTATTGATCAATTAATATTTGAATTAACTTCAAGCGCTGAGGCAATGATGCCCAATACACTGCAATTGTTACTTCCGCAAAAAATGGCTAGCAACCTGCAGCAACAAATCAAATTTTACCAGCATATGAATGATCCACAAAATCGCTACGCATTTTGTTTAAATTGTGGTGAAGTTTATTAATAAATAGCCATCTTTGTTCAACTCTAGCGCCCTGCATATGGGCGCTTTATTTTATATTAATATTTAATATCCCACAGATTTTATTAGCTAACTACTTTATAATTCCACGAGTTTCGCACAAAACTAATTTGGGTACGCTAATAAAACACGGATGTGCTCAGCAATAGCATTTTTGATTACGTCCCAATTTTGTTGATAAAGGGTTATTTTTTCAGATATACGACGTTTATGTTGTTCAAACCACGCAGAAATAGCGAGAAAAATATGATTTCTTTGCGCTCGGCTCGTGCGAGCCTGACAGCGTTCAATACCACAATTTTGTTTAACTTCTCGAT
>NZ_NHNG01000649.1:0-14173 GCF_002287155.1 Arsenophonus sp. ENCA | reverse complement strand
TATTTTTCCGCTCTGTCATGACCTCATAGTCAAACAGGGATTTTAAATTTTTCAGGGAGGTGTAAGAATTTTTTTCGTCCTTTTTTACCCTCTCATTTTGCCAAATTGTTTCATGATGTCGCTAACAACAGCGGGGTCTGCTGTTGGGCAGCCGCCCAAAAAATCTTTCCGTTTCATAAATGTTTTCCACGGGTCAAAACCGTGTCTACCAAATTTGCTGAGTGAGAAAAATTGACGCACTGCGCCGCTGCATTCGCTTTGATTATTACCCTGCAATTTTCCGTACATGCATAGCACAACGGTACAGGGATCGCCTGAGTCAACGTTTTCATCCGCAAGGACGGCGTGATTGGCAGCGAGTAATAATCCTATTGCCATAAGCGTGTTTTTTTTCATAATCTCTGTCCTGTTTTAGTAGGTTAAATGATGAACTTCGATTGTTGACTGGATGTGTGAAATTTATGCGTTTTTTAACTCTTTCCCTGTTTAATAAAGTGCCGTATCTTCTGTTCCCGTTTTTCCTGATAGCCTGTGATGAATCGCCCAAAGCGTCTTCTCACGCACCATTAGCCCCTTACCGGATTGCACTTGATGTGATGGGTAAGGATTTTCAGCAGGAGGTGTCAAATATGCAGATCCAGCAGGTGCTGTCTGGTGGCGAAAGTTCAACCACTGCGACGGTGACCATTGAACAATCTGGTTTGCTCGATGATGCTGTTCAGGCGGAAAGGTCAATTTTCAGGCTTGCTTTGCGTGATGGGAAATGGGTTATCGAGAGCCGGATTAATCAGCAGCGCTGTTACCCTGAGCGTGGTCATCAAAGTTTCTCAACGGCACCGTGTCATTAACACAGAATGATACGGTGCAATAGATCTAAGGATTTTGTGTTAGGCCATTAGTCCCAATGGTGAGATCACAATCGTACAAATCCGGTGAGTCATCATTTGGCTTTCTGTCTAATACTCCTGGGTCGGTTTTTTTACAGGTCACGAGTTTCGCACCAATAAAAAAACGCTCTATTTTTAAGTTTAATTCAGCATGATATATAAATAGTCAAAACCTTACAAATCAAATACAACTTATTGTAATTTAAGAAAATTTATGTTTTTTAGTAACTTGCAGATGAATCATTGCTTTTAAGCCATTTTTAGAATTTTATATGCCTGTGCGAAACTCGTGTACCTATCGTATTCATCGAGGTAAGCTGGAAATACACCGTAGCGGAGTAGATTGTGAAGGGCAAGGATGGATAAACCTATTTGATCCCAAACAGATAATAGTTTCACAATTTGCTTTAAAAGAGGTGATCATGGATGAAAAACGTTTTTTAGCTGTATTTTTAAGTCTATCTCCGCGAGCATATCCAGATCTATTAAGGGAATACCAACTAAAAATTTATTTAAGAAATCAATCGATATGAAACAGATAAATTGGTTTTTTCCTCACAAGTTTGAACAGCAAGGGAGCGTTTTATTAATGGCAATAATAATGCTTATTTCTATGAGTTTATTAATGTTAAAAGCGTTGCATCATCATCAGAATAATATATTGCAGATGTTGGAAAGTGAACGAAGTTATTCGCTTTTTTTTTGAGCAAGCTGAGTCTGCATTGGCTTGGGGAAAATATCAACCTTGGGTTATGACTAAGGAAAAAAATGCCACATGGTCTTGTCAGCAACCGTTAGGCGCTAATTTTAAAAGTTGTTTGCGTTACTATAAAAATGATTATTATCTATTAGCCGGCCATGCTTATTTTGAGGGTAAAGCTATATTTACACTTTATCAATGGCTTAAGAAAGATAAAAATGCCAAATCTGGTTTTGTTCCTCTAAAACAGGGATGGTTGGATTTTTGTCCAGTTAAAAGAGCGGAATTTTGTCAATGAAAAATTCTAAGCCTAACAGGCAATCTGGAATGGCAATAACCGAAGTTATGGTAGCTATAGCTTTATTTGCTATTTCAGCTATCGCATTAATAAAATATGTTCATAATCTAATGGCTGGATTTTCTCTCGCATGGCAAAAAACACAGCAATTTCGCATGATGCATACTTTTTTTGAAAGTGGAGAAGCGATGCTAGGCATTGACTCTATTAGTGCCGATATAACAAATGATATGCCTAAAAATATTGATTTATCATATCGTTATGTGAACATTACAGATAATTGTAAGCAGATGTTAGTTACATTAAGATGCCTTATAACCAATTAACTGCTGCATCAAGGTGGTACTGTTCGTCAGGAAGAGCTTATGCTACAAATCTATCATTCTAATCAATTAGATATTCACAAAGAGCTTATTTCTAGTTTGATCAAAAATAATCCCTTGACCCAGCCGTTTGAGCAAGAAATTATTTTGGTTCAAAGTCCAGGTATGTCGCAATGGCTACAAATAGAGCTTGCGCAAAGCTTGGGAATTGCCGCTAACATTTCTTTTCCGCTACCGGCAACTTTTATTTGGGACATGTTTACTCGGGTTTTATCTGATATCCCATCAGAGAGTGCTTTTACCAAAAAGGCAATGACTTGGAAATTAATGACAATTTTACCTTCCTTGCTACAAGAACCTGAATTCAAGCCTCTTAGACAATATCTTAATGAGGATATGGGTAAACGTAAGTTGTATCAGTTATCAGCTCGGATTGCTGATCTGTTTGACCAATATTTAGTTTACCGTCCCCAATGGTTAGAAAGCTGGCGTAAAAAACAACTAATTGAGGGCTTAAGTGATAATCAGCAATGGCAAAAACGTCTTTGGTTAGCGTTGACGGAGTATACGGAAAAGCTTAATCAATCTAAATGGCATCGGGCAAATCTCTATCAACAATTTATACAAAGTTTGCATGCTAATCTGCCTTCACATATTAGGTTGCCGAAACGTGTATTTATCTGTGGTATCGCTGCATTACCTCCGGTTTATTTGCAGGCATTAAATGCCCTTGGCCAGCATATTGATATTCATTTAATGTTTACTAATCCATGTCGTTATTATTGGGGAGATATTCAGAGCTATGCTTCTTTGGCGAAACTTGAACGACGCAAGTTAAAAAATTATCGAAATAACCATGAAATTGCGCGTTTCAAGGGAGAAAGTTCGCCTGATACGTTATTTAATCAACAAGGTGAACAATTTCTAACTAATCCGCTATTAGCTTCTTGGGGTAAATTAGGCCGTGACAACCTCTATTTTCTGTCTCAATTGGAGCTATCTAATGAAGTTGCTGCCTTTGTAGATTTACCACGTGATTGTTTGTTGCATCAAGTGCAGCGAGATATTTTAGATTTAGAAGATCATGCGCAACTTGGTTTAACCGAAGCGAGTTATATTAATAGTCTTTCAAAAAGACAATTAAGCAAACAAGATAAATCATTGACATTTCATTCATGCCATAGCCCACAACGTGAAATTGAAGTATTGCAAGATTATTTATTGCGCCTCTTTGAAGACGATCCAAATCTAACACCCAAAGATATAATTGTAATGGTGGCAGATATTGATAGTTACGCACCTTATATCCAAGCGGTGTTTAGTCATGTGTCCCCTGAACGTCGGTTACCTTTTTCTATTTCAGATAGAAAAGCCAGGCAGGTACATCCTATTTTGCAAGCTTTTATTTCGTTACTTGATTTACCCCAAAGTCGTTTTACCACAGAACAAGTATTAGCTTTATTGGAAGTGCCTGCACTGGCTCGTCGATTTTCTATTTACGATGATGAATTACTTTTATTGAGACGATGGATTAACGAATCAGGTATCCGTTGGGGGCTTGATGATGAAAATATTGCAATGCTGGAATTACCAGCAACAGGGCAAAATACGTGGGATTTTGGTTTAAATAGAATGTTGCTTGGTTATGCAATGGATAGTCATGTAGGGACTTGGAATAAAATTTTACCTTATGATGAATGTACAGGGCTATCCGCGCAGTTAGCCGGGCAGCTTGCTGCATTTATTGATTCGTTGGCTAGTTGGAGAAGTAAACTTAATCAGGAAAGGAAATTGTCAGAATGGTTGCCATTATGTCAATCCCTGTTAGATGCTTTTTTTGAGACTGATGAACAAATTGAAGCGATATTCATATTTATGCTCCAGCAATGGCAAAAAACGATTGAGACTGGAATAGTGGCAAAATATGAAGAAATAGTTCCTCTATCGCTTATTCGTGATGAATTAGCGACCTGTTTTGATGATGAAAAGATCAGTCAACGTTTTCTTGCAGGGGCAATTAATTTTTGTACTCTAATGCCTATGCGTTCTATTCCTTTTAAGGTTGTGTGTTTATTAGGTATGAACGACAGGATATATCCACGCTCAATACCGCCACTGGGTTTTGATTTAATGGCTGAGCAGCCACAACGCGGTGACAGAAAGCGTCGGGATGATGATCGCTATCTATTTTTGGAAGCTTTAAATTCCGCTTCTCAACTATTTTATGTTAGCTATATTGGGCATGCTATACGTGACAATCAAGCACATAATCCCTCGGTGCTAGTAAATGAATTACTTGATTATATTAGCCAAAGTTTTTGTTTAGAGGGTGATGAACATTTAAATATTGATCTTAGTGCTGATAGAGTAAAAGAACATTTAGTGATTAAACATACGCGAGTACCTTTTGCGACAGAGAATTATTTGCCTAATAGCATTCATCAGAGTTATGCCAGTGAATGGTTATCAGCAGCAAGAAAACAAGGTAATCCACGGCCTGAATTCTGTACTCCGTTAATGCCAATGATAGAACATGACAATGAAATATTATTAGAGCAGTTACTCTCTTTTTATCGACACCCGATCCGGGCTTTTTTTCAACAAAGGTTAAAAGTTAATTTTTTTAATGAAGAAGTACAATTACCGGAGGATGAGCCTTTTATTGTAAATAATTTACAACGATATAAATATAATGAACGCTTACTTAGGGCGATGATTTATGAAGAGTCACTGGAGGAGCTGTTAACGACTTTGCGTGCAACGGGTGGATTACCAGCAGAACATTTTGGTCAAATTTATTGGGAAAAACAGATCCAAGATATGCAGCCATTAGCTGATAAAGTAAAGATAAATTGTCATGAATACTTTAATAAACTATTCGTCGAACCCTTTGAGAATATTCGTTTGGCTGGACAATTACTAAATATTCAGCAAAACGGTATTATTCGTTATCGCCCTGCAAATTTAACGATTAATGATGGTTTATCTCTATGGATAGAACATTTAATTTTTTGTTTAACTGTTAGATCTGGTGAAAGTTACTATTGGGGAAGAGATAATAGTGAATGGTGTTTTGAGTCAGTGGACAAATATCAGGCGAAAGTATATTTACAACAGCTTATTAATGGTTATCAAGAGGGGATGAATTCGCCATTACCACTTTTTAATAAAAGTGGCTGGAATTGGTTAATGTCATGCTATAACAAAAAAAGTGAACAATTTGATTTTGAGTCTGAGGCTGTTTTGCAAAAAGCAAAAGTGCAGCTTATCCACTCCTTACAAGGTACCTATAATCAGCCAGGTGAAATGGAAGATAGCTATATTGGTCGTGCTTTCAGTAAAATAGATAGTAATTTGCTCGAAACAATACAAAAAAAGGCACGTACTTATTTATTGCCAATGGCAATCTATAGAAAAAATAAAAAGAGGATGTAATAAGATGCTTAAAGTAACAAGGGTTGTTATGAAAAACATGATAGTCGTGCTCTTATTACTATTTGGTACGGTAAGCTTTGCTAAGCAGAATTGGCAAGTTTTGCCTGATAGGATAAACAAAAGTGAAAAAGATACTCGAGGGTATCAGGCGATAAAACTTTCTAATAATATGATTGTATTGCTAATATCTGATCCGAAGGCCAGTAAATCATTAGCTGCGGTTACCTTACCAGTTGGCACAATGGAAAGTCCTGATCAACAACTTGGTTTGGCACATTACCTTGAACACATGGTATTGATGGGCTCTAAACGCTATCCTGAGTCAGGTGAAATATCAGAATTTTTGCAAAAACATGGTGGCAATCATAATGCTAGTACGGCTTCTAATCTTACTGCTTACTATTTAGAAGTTGAAAATGGTGCTTTAAAAGCAGCCACAGATCGCTTGGCAAGTGCATTAGCCGAGCCATTACTTGATCCTAAAAATGCCGATCGAGAACGTAATGCAGTCAATGCAGAATTAACAATGGCACGTGCTCGCGATGAAATGCGATTATGGCAAGTGCGTTCTGAAACACTTAATCCGGCTCATCCTAATTCACGTTTTTCTGGTGGAAATCTAGAAACCTTAAGCGATAAGCCTGGTAGCCATTTACAGACTGAGCTCAAGAATTTTTATTATCGCTATTACTCAGCTAATTTAATGAAAGGTATTTTGTATGGCAATGACTCATTGGGTCGATTAGCCAAAATCGCAGCTGAAACTTTTGGTCGTATTCCAAATCGAAAGGCTATTGTTCCTGAAATAACGGTACCCGCTATAACCGATAAAGAAAAAGGAATAATAATTCATTATGTGCCAGCACAACCTAAAAAAGTTTTGCAACTTGAATTTAGTATTGCAAATAATTTAACAGAATTTCGCAGTAAGTCAGATGAATATATTGGCTATTTGATAGGAAATCGAAGTCAAAATACCCTTGCTGATTGGTTACTAAAGAATGGTCTTGCTGAAGAGATTAATGTTGACGTTGTACCAGATGTTGATCGTAATAATGGCATTTTTTCAATAAACGTTTTACTAACGGATAAGGGATTGGGAAATAGAGATAAGATTATTGCGGCAATATTTTCCTATATTGATTTATTAAAAGAACAAGGTATTAAGAGTGGTTATTTTAACGAGATCGCAAATGTTCTGAAGCTTTCATTTCAACATAATTCTATTGTTCGTGATATGAATTATATTCAGCAACTATCTAATCAAATGTTGAATACCCCAATTGCACATGTGCTTGATGCTAATTACATTGCTGATCGTTTTGATCCAAAAGCAATAAGCAGCCGTTTAGCAGAATTAACTCCCTATAATGCCAGAATTTGGTTTATCGCACCGAATGAACCACATAATAAAGAAGCCTATTTTCTCAATGCTCCTTATCAAGTTGATAAAATTAACAGCCAACAATATCAACGATGGTCTGAATTAAAAAAAGCAATGCATTTTTCGTTACCTGAATTGAACCCTTATATTGCTAATGATTTTTCTTTAATTAAAAGTTCCCGTCATTATCAGCATCCAGAATTGGTATATGAGCAAGGAAATGTGCGGGTAGTCTATATGCCAAGTCAATATTTTGCTGATGAACCTAAAGGTGGGATTGCGATAGATTTACGTAATGAACAGAGCAGTAAAACGGCAAAAGCTCAAGTTAGTGCAGCGTTATTAGAATACCTGACCTCTTTAAAATTGTCTCAATTAAGTTACCAAGCTTCCGTCGCCGGAATGGAACTGGTTGTGTCTTCAAATTTAGGCCTGCAATTGAAAACCAGTGGTTATACTCAACATCTAGCGGAATTGACGACAAAAATGGTTAAGGAATTTCTTACCTTCACAATTTCTGCTGACGAAGTTACACAAGCAAAATCATGGTATAGGGAACAGCTTGAAGTTAGCAATAATCTTAAAGCCTTTGAGTTGGCAATGCAGCCGAAACAACTTTTAGAAAAAGTACCTTATTTTGAGCAACAACAGCGCTTAAAGGCCCTGGAAACGATCACAGCAAATGACATCCTAAACTACCGTCAAGAGACTATTGACAATGCTGCTTTACAAGCGATTGTATTCGGCAATCTAACACAAAAGCAAGGCATTGATATTATTAAGTCTATTGCCCATTTATTGAATAATAAAGGTAAGAATTGGTGGAGAGGGGATATTATTGTTGTTGATAAACAGCATAAAGTAAATTTCCAACATCAGGCAAATAGTACAGATAATGCGCTAGCAGAAATATTTATTCCGACAGGATATGATCGTTATAGTGGATTTGTCTTATCAAATATTTTGGCCAATATTTTACATCCTTGGTTTTTTGAGCAACTTAGGACACAAGAACAATTAGGCTATGCTGTTTTTGCCTTTAATACTAGCCTTGGTGAGCAATGGGGATTAGGTTTTTTATTGCAAAGTAATAATAAAACTCCTGCGTATTTGAATACACGCTATCAAAACTTTTATCAATTAGCCTTTAAAAAATTAAATGCAATGCCAAAAAAAGAATTTGAGCAATACAAAAAGGCACTATTGACGGAAATGGAACAGCCTCCGCAAACTTTTTATGAGGAGATAGATCGTTTTTTACCAGATTTTGCGAGGAATAATTTTGCTTTTGATAGCAGAAAAAAATTAATCAAAGCATTGAAAACGGTTACACAGCAAGATCTATTAACTTTTTATAACAATGCCATTTTGCAACAAACAGGTTTAGCTTTTGTTTCACAAATTATTGCCAAAGAGGTTAATAAAGAAGGCTATTCTCAATTGAAAGATTGGATAACTTATCCGACTGCATCTGAATTACAAAAGATTTTGCCAATTGAGGTAGATGCTAAGTGAGTAATCGGCGAATACAGGCTTGTCAACTGGATCCTTATTGTTTGCCTCTCTATGGCCAGCGATTGATAGAAGCTTCAGCAGGAACAGGAAAAACCTATACGATAGCTTTACTATATTTGCGATTGTTATTAGGTGTTGGGCAAAAAAATGCATTTTCTTGCCCATTAAGTGTTGAAGAGATTTTAGTTGTCACTTTTACTGAAGCGGCAACCGATGAGCTACGATCACGTATTCGCTACAATATTCATCAAATGAGAATGGCCTGTATTAGAGATGGTATTGGTTTTGATGAAAATTCAATATTCCGAATCTTACTATCTTCTATTGCAGATAAAGAACTGGCTACTCAATGGTTACTTGCTGCTGAACGTCAAATGGATGAAGCGGCAATTTATACTATCCATGGATTCTGTCAACGTATGTTGGTGCATAATGCTTTTGAGTCAGGTATGCTATTTGAGCAATCAATAATAAAAGATGAACATACCATACAAAAACAGGCTTGTGCTGATTTTTGGCGCCGCAACTGCTATCCACTGAATTATTCTATATCAAAAGTAATTGTTGATGAATGGAGTGACCCAGAGGCACTTTTAGCCGAAATAAAGCCTTATTTACAGGGCGATATTCCGACTTTTATTAACCAATCGATTGAAGCCCAATCAATAAAACAGCGTCATCAGACCCTAATTGACACGATAAAAAAAGTAAAAGCGTTGTGGCTTTTAAATTCAGTAAGTTTCATTGATTTAATTACTGATTCCGCTATTAATAAACGTAGTTATAGTCGCCGTAATTTACCTGGTTGGATAGCCGCGGTCACTAGTTGGGCTCAGTCAGCAACAGTCGATTATAAAACACCTAAAGAACTAGCTCGTTTTTGCCAATCTGAACTGATAGATAAAACACCGACAGGTCAAGTACCTGAACATGAGGTTTTTCTTGCTATTGATAATTTGATGCAACAATCACTTACATTACGCGATATCATTATTTCAAAAGCGATTATTGACGTTCGTCAAACAATTGTTAAAGAAAAAAGACGACGTGGAGAGATTGGATTTGATGATTTATTAAGTCATTTAGATCAGGCACTACATGCAGAAGGTGGTAAGCGATTATCTAACACGATCCGTAATCGTTACCCGGTTGTTATGGTTGATGAGTTTCAAGATACTGATCCGCAACAATATCGCATTTTTCAACGTATTTATCTGGGGCATAATCATTGTGGTTTGTTATTTATTGGCGATCCTAAACAAGCTATTTATGCTTTCCGTGGGGCGGATATTTTTACTTATCTTAAAGCCAAAGATCAGATTGAATCACACTATACTCTTGATACTAATTGGCGCTCTTCACCAAGTATGGTAGCAGCTATTAATCAATTATTCAGTCGGGCAACAAAACCGTTTTTATTTGAGCAAATACCTTTTAACACAGTAGATTCAGCCTCTTCAAATCAGCATTTAGCATTTATTCATAAAACAGCAAAATTATCAGCTTTAAATTTTTGTTATTTAGATAAAGAAGCGGTTTCAACTTTGGACTATCAACAAACGATGGCCTATCAGTGTGCTAGTCAGATTTGTGATTGGCTTAAAGGGGGCGAGAATGGAACAACCTGGCTGTATCGAAATGATGTAAAACAGCCGGTAACAGCTGCGGATATTATGGTGTTAGTCAGAAGTCGTCGCGAAGCAGTAATGATACGAGAAGCATTAAGTAAATTTAATATTTCGTCAGTTTTTCTTTCTAATCAAGAAAGCGTTTTTGCTACTGATGAAGCGCGCGATCTATTATGGTTATTACAAGCCGTGCTCTCACCTGAAAAGGAGCGTACGTTGCGTTGTGCATTAGCTACTCGTTTAATCGGGCTAAGTGCACAAGATATTGAGCAATTAAATCAAGATGAAAGGCAGTGGGAGATACGGGTTGAAGAGTTTGCCAATTATTTATTGATTTGGCAGCGACATGGTATTTTGCCTGCATTACGAGCTATTATGGTTAACCATCGGATTGCTGAAAACCTACTGATGGATAATATAGATGGTGAAAGGCGCTTGATGGATGTGATGCATCTGAGTGAATTGTTGCAAGAAGCTGAATTACAGCTTGAAAGTGAGCATGCTCTAGTTCGCTGGTTAGCTCAGCAGATCGATCACCCCGATCAGTTAGTAGAAAATCAGCAAATACGTCTAGAGAGTGATAGTCACTTGGTGAGTATTAGTACGATCCATAAATCTAAAGGTTTAGAATTCCCGATTGTTTGGTTACCTTTTGCCTGTCAATTCTCGCGGCAAAAATTGGCCACGTTCCATGATCGTGATAATTTTCAAACTTGTCTTGATCTGACCCAACAAGAAGAGAGCGTCAGGCTGGCTAATGAAGAACGTTTAGCCGAAGATTTGCGGCTGTTATATGTTGCACTAACGCGCTCAAAATATCATTGTAGTGTTGGTATTGCACCTTTAATAAAAGGTCATTCTAATGGGGAAAGTGGTAATACGGATTTGCATCAAAGCGCATTAGGTTACTTATTGCAAAATGGACAGCCAGGTAATGCGACTTTATTGCGTGATGCTCTAGGTGCATTAGCGAGTGAAAATATTAGCATCACACCTGTTAGTGATATTAACTTATCGCCTTGGTACCCGAAAGAAAATACACCCGTGAAGTTATTGGCTCGAAATTTTACAGGACAGATCCAAAATACCTGGCGGGTTACGAGCTATTCAGGATTAACCTATCATGATATGTATTCTGATAAATTTACTGCTAGTGATATAAGTATTGAGATTGCTATACAAGATTTGGCACCTAAAATGGACGTTGATGCGCAAGATGACAGCTCATTGGTTCAAGGTGAAATAGCAGAGTGGAGTGTTCATACCTTTCCTAAGGGGGCCACAGCAGGAACTTTTTTGCATTCCCTGTTGGAATTACTACCATTTAATCAACATCCACAAGAGTCTTGGTTAGCTGAAAAATTAGAGCAAGCCGGTTTTTCCGCTGATTGGGCACCGGTGCTTAAAATGTGGCTAATAAATATTTTTGACACACTTTTACTTAGTGATGGCCTCAGCTTGTCAAAGATCACGCCTGAGAATCAATTAAATGAAATGCAATTTCATTTACCGATAGAAAAATTGTTATTGCCATCAACATTAGATAGGCTAACTCATCAATATGATGTTTTATCTCAACGTTGCCCACCGCTTAGTTTTGAGCCAGTAACGGGCGTTTTAAAAGGTTATATTGATTTGATTTTTTGCTGGCAAGACAAATTTTATCTGCTTGATTATAAATCAAATTGGTTAGGGGAAAATGGTCTGGCATATAGCCAGGAGGCCATACAGAATGCCATGATTGATCATAGATATGATTTACAGTATCAGCTTTATACATTAGCTATGCATCGTTATTTACGGAATCGTTTACCTAATTATGATTATCAAAAACATTTTGGTGGGGTGATCTACCTTTTTTTGCGTGGATTTGATGCAAAAAACCCTGGTTATGGTATTTATCACACTATTCCTCCTTATGCGTTTATTAATAGCCTGGATGAGTTATTTAATGCAACTAATCGAGGTGAGCAATGATGATAACTTTACTAAAGCGAGCTGCTGACCTTAATTTGTTTAGTTGTTTAGACATACAGCTTGCTATTCGGTTAGCTGATGATGAAAACCCATTATTGTTATTAATATTTGCAATATTAAGTGCTGAAACTCGAGCAGGTCATGTTTGTTTATTTATTGATAAGCTCGAACCCGCTTATTTATTTGAAGGTAGACAGACGGAAATGGCTTTTATGCTCTGGGAAATGGCAGGAGCACCTGATAGTAACAGGATTTATACTGAGCTTAAACAATGTAATGCAGTTTGTGAGGCACCGCAATCAGCAGCAAAACCATTAGTATTATCAGATAACAAACTTTATTTTCAGCGGATGTGGGCTGATGAAGGATTAGTGGCTGATTTTTTTTCTCGCCATTTGTTAGAAACCATTGATGAGCAGCGATTAGCGACTATTTTAACTGGTTTTTTTGCGTCCTCGAAAACGCATGATTGGCAAAAAATAGCTGTTGCTGTTGCAGTAACCAGTCGGATCGCAGTTATTTCTGGTGGGCCGGGTACAGGAAAAACCACGACAGTGGCACGTTTATTAGCTACTTTAGTCCAATTAAGTGATGAAAAGTTAATCATTCAGCTAGCGGCGCCGACAGGAAAAGCGGCTGCTCGATTAACGGAATCATTAAATAATGCATTATTAAAACTGAATTTATCTGCTGATGAGTATGCGGTTATGCCAGAACAAGCGCAGACTGTGCATCGATTATTAGGCGCTCAACCCAATAGCCAATTATTACGTTATCACAAAGACAATCCACTTTTGCTAGACGTTTTAATTATTGATGAAGCATCGATGGTTGATCTGCCTATGATGGCCAGATTAATTGAAGCACTACCAGATCATGCGCGTGTTATTTTGTTAGGTGATAAAGATCAATTAGCTTCTGTTGAAGCGGGCTCTGTCCTAGGCGATCTTTGTCGTTTTTCAGAATCGGGATACAGTTATGAAAGAGCGGCACAACTGACTAAAATCACAGCTTGTAATTTATCTGATTTTATATCGAATGATGGGCCAGAGGTTAAAGATAGGATTTGTTTATTACGAAAAAGTTATCGTTTTGATGCGCAATCAGGAATTGGTCGACTAGCTACTACAATTAACAAAGGTAATATTAAACAGGTTGAGCAACTATTAGCGCAGCAAAATGCGGATATTGCTTTTCATTCAATTGATTCGTCTGAGAAATATGGCAAATTACTTTTTGATGCGGCTGAATGTTACCGTTGCTATCTGGATATGATAAAAACGGGTCGAGATCCCGAAGAAATCCTGACTACTTTTAATCGTTATCGTTTATTAGCTGCTTTGAGGGAAGGACCATACGGGGTTACAGGGTTAAATGATAAATTAGAACAGCTTTTACATCGTCAAGGAAGTATTCGACGGCCTGCTTATAGCTGGAATAAAAATTATGAAGGTCGCCCAATAATGATCACCAAAAATGATCGTCCTCTTGGCTTATTTAATGGTGATATTGGTGTTATGTTACGGGATGGTCAACAAGATTTAAAAGCCTATTTTCAGTTGCCTAATGGGGTGATAAAAAAAATACAACCCAGTCGTTTACCTCAGCATGAAACTGCGTTTGTTATGACAGTACATAAATCTCAAGGGTCAGAATTTGAACATGCCGCATTAGTTTTACCGCCAATTTTTACTCCTATTATTAGTAAAGAGCTTATTTATACTGCAATTACCAGAGCAAAAATTCAGTTGACAATTTATGCTGAACGTCATGTTTTTGCTAAAGCGTTAATGACCTCAACGGAACGGCACAGTGGTTTGACTGAGCGCTTACTTTAATGAAAGTAGAACCCATTTTACTCGTTATCTTGTTTGATATTATCAATAGTGAATATCATTAGGGCACCTCGAAAAACTCAAGATTTTCAATTAACCCTTGGCTTTCATTCTAAATAATTAGATTTTTTTTGATTATCACGCTACTGATTCTATCGCACATTGCCCTGGCTAGGGCCATTTGACCCATT